>JAZBNU010000533.1:0-3818 GCA_036350815.1 Desulfopila sp. | reverse complement strand
TGAAGGGATGCTGCTGGAATAAAAAGATCTCCATGAGAAAAATGATGCATATCAACTGTGTATCGGAGACTTTCTTTTTCGTTGCGGAGCCGCACAACCAGAGTCTTTATGGATTGCTGCTCCAGCTGGATAAGCAGACTTTCGAGCAGAGATATACGTTTTTGCGCTGTTGCCCCGCTGAGCAGAAAAAATTGCTGTATCTCTCTCTGTTGTGTTATTGCAGTCACGATGTGCCGGCTTAAATTAGAGTAAGAGCATGGCGACTGTGAGGCAAAATGCCCGCCTGCCGGCCGCGTTTGAGAAAATGTTCAATGGCCTGGGTACCTTCTGTTCCGAGGCCTAGAGAGAAATCGTTGACATAGAGATTTATGTGGTCCTGAACGACATCATCTTCAATTTCCTGAGCGTAGCGGTGAACATACGGCAGGCATTCCCGTGGATATGCATAGGCATACTCCAGACTTTTCCTGACTGCACTGTCAATCTCCAGGAGAGTTGAGCGCCCAAGACTTCTTTTCGCGGCAATACATCCAAGAGGAATGGGAAAGCCTGAGGTCGCCTCCCACCAACCGCCTAAATCCTGAAGACAATGGAGACCTTTCTCACCATAGGTAAATCGACTTTCATGGATAATCACTCCAGCATCAACAGTTCCTGCAGCGACACTGTCTATAATTTTTTCGAAACGCATCTCCACCAGGTTGGTACACTGTGGGGCAAACATGCGAAAAAGCAGAGACGCTGTTGTATATTTTCCCGGAACAGCAACAGTGAGTGAACGATCTGCGTGTAGATCCAGCTGTCTGGCGGCAACAACAAGCGGCCCACAACCACGCCCCAGGGCACTGCCGGCCTGAAGGACACAATAATCCTGCAGCACGTATCCCAGGGCATGAAATGAGAGTTTTGTAACATCAAGCCTGCCTTCCATAGCCCAATTGTTCAGTGTCTCGACATCTTCAAGCAGAGGCGCTGCAAAAGAGACTTTGCTCTCTACCCTCCCATGAACAAGGGCGTCAAATATAAATGTATCATTTGGACAGGGCGAAAAACCAAGAGTGACAAGCTTCATATTTACCTTAAAGCCTCCACCAGCATGGCCGCCGCTCTACCACTGGCAGCACAGGCCTTCTCCAGCTTCCATCTCTCAGGATTGCGATCTTCAACAAAATTGGAAACAGAACGAATCTCCAGCAGAGGCAGAGAAAAATCGCTGCAAACACGAGCAATTGCTGCTCCTTCCATGTTTTCGCAAAGAGCATCATATTTACAACGCAGCATTTCACCGCGCTCCAGAGTTCCACTGACACAACTGACAGTAACAAAATTGCCGCAGTACGGTTGAAGGTTGTTTTGCCGGAGAACCTCATAAGCACGTCGGCACAGAGCCGGCTCGAAGGAGAAACGGTTTTGGACAGCTATTTCTTCGGGTAAACTGTCAATCCTCCTGGGAAAACAGATGCCGACATCGCCAAGCACTTCAGTTTCTGCTAGACAGAGGTCAAGTAATGCCGGCATTTTTCCTGATGGGTGTATATATGCACCCGCTACACCAAAATGTATTACCATGGATATATCAAGCCCGTGTCTCTCAAGAAATCTTGTCAGACGTAAACAACTCTCCACTGGACCGACACCACTGATCAAGCTTCGACAGGGGACATTCCCTATGGCTTCTGCAAAGGGGGCTAACTCAAATTCAGTTGCGGCAACGGCAAGTATCATGGTAATAAAAGCGGTTTTCGACCCGTAAGGGTAATTTTACTTTAACAAGCCACGTATCTCTCCACAAGGAGAGGACAACAAAATACATACCGCGAAACAGATACGCCATGCAAGATGATTTTACACTTTCGTCATACGACTATATACTGCCGCAGGAAAACATTGCCCAGTTTCCCAGTGCTGAGCGAGAAGCCTCGAGACTACTGGTCCTCAACAAGATCTCCGGAAAAATGGATCATAAACGGTTCTCCGACATCACCTCCCTGATTGGCGCCGATGATATCGTTGTGATCAATGACACCAGGGTTTTCCCCGCCCGTCTTCACGGGAAAAAGCAGAGCGGCGGCAAGGTTGAAGTCTTTTTGCTTGAGCTTCCCGTTGAACGCGGCGAAAAAGAGCAAAACGGGCCGACCCGCTGCGCCGAAGGCAGAGCTCTGCTCAAAAGCTCGAAGCGACCGGCAGAAGGAAGCAGGATTGAAATCGCCGAAAAACTATTCTGCATCGTTTCCAGGCATATCGACAATGGCGTAACCCTTGTGGAGCTGCATTTTCCCAAGGGGAACACTATCATCGATCTCCTTTCCCAATACGGTTCGATACCGTTGCCGCCCTATATTGAAAGGCCCGATGGGACATTGCCTGATGACCGCGACAGATATCAAACCGTCTACGCCGGCACTCACGGCGCAGTGGCAGCCCCAACCGCCGGGCTTCATTTCAGTGCGCCTGTTATTGATACATTAAAAAATAAAGGGGTTGCCATCGCTTCGTTGACGCTTCATGTGGGATACGGAACTTTTGCCCCGGTCCGAGAAGAGCAGATAAAAAAACACAGGATTCACAAGGAATATATCTCGATCTCACAGGAGACCGCAGATACAATAAATATAACGAAACAGCGAGGCGGAAAGGTCTGGGCCGTAGGGACAACGACCGTCAGGGCACTCGAATCCTCATGTGACGACAAGGGGCTGGTACAGGAAGCATCCGGCTGGTGCGATCTCTATATCGTACCTGGTTTTACATTTTCCGTGGTGGACAATCTCATAACGAACTTTCATCTGCCCAGATCGTCGCTTCTCTTTCTTGTTGCGGCACTATGCGGCAGAGAAACCCTCCTCAACTCGTATCGTGAGGCCATTGCCCTGAAGTACAGGTTTTATTCCTATGGCGATGCAATGGCCATTATGAGTTAACCCGAATTTCTCATGAACATTGTGTCTATTTTCTTCAATTAAATAATATTCCAATATTTTTAAGCTGTATACTTTCATAAGAAAACCATACACAATATTCACCGAAGGCCAGCCGATCTTACCGTGCCCGGAGTCTCACTTCGTTCGCTTACCTGCAGCGTTGCCGAAGCAAGGTGCATAGGGTATACTATAGCGCCTTGCTTCGCGCCTCGCATCCACGGCAACCGCGGCTGGTGAGAAATCCGGGTTAACTCTGCTCATGTATCCAGATGCAGGGTTATTTTCCGGGACAGTATGCAATTATAACAGGTAGCTATTTATCGGAGTGTTTTACTGCGCTGAATGGTATCAGCCTGGTGCTGCTGCAGGACAGCCTGAACATGCATTACCGGAAGCGCAGGCTGGAGCCGCCGGTTTCTCGGCCGGTGTTGTATCTTTGGCAGCAGAAGCGGACCCATATCCATCAGCATACCACCCGCCTCCTTTGAGCTGAAAAGAGCTCATGGAAACCAGTTTTCTGACCTCGCCCTGACATTCAGGACAGATTTTTATCGGTTCATCGGATATTTTCTGCTGCACCTCAAAGACTTTTTCGCAGTCATTGCATTCATATTCATATACAGGCATTGTTTTACTCCATTACTCTTCTGTTCATTATGAAAAAACACGGCAACCGACCGTGTATTCCAATATAACTATTTTTTCCAATTTCTCCAGAGGGATATAGGAAAAACCGGCCAGCACAGGCAGGATCAAAATAATGCTGTTGCCAAGAGCTGTCAACAGGATAAAAACAAAAACACTTTATGAAAAACATATCAACCCGGATATTTCATGGCTTGAGATGACTTGCTAGACAAGGAGACTTGCGACAGGCTATACGTGTTGTATGCATGT
>JAZBNU010000532.1:0-24957 GCA_036350815.1 Desulfopila sp. | reverse complement strand
TGTAAATGGCAGAAGCCAGCTCATTGCCGATGCCGGGGACGGAACGGATCTCTTCAAGGGGGGCCTCCTTGAGCTTTTTGAGACTGCCCATGGTCTTGAGCAGTTGTCTTTTGCGGGTCGGCCCGACGCCTGGTATGGCGTCGAGTTCTGAGGCCAGGGTGGAGCTGTTGCGCAGTTTTCGATGGAAGGTGATGCCAAAACGATGTGACTCATCACGAATTCTCATGAGATACAGCAGAACAGGGTCGTGAGGAGCCAGTATGATAGGATTTTTTCTCCCTGGTTTATAGAGTTTTTCTCCTTCAGATTTTTTTTCTTTGGCGATGCCGATGAGATCCAGTCTATCAAGTATATTGAGCTCTTTGGCTATTCTTATCGCTATGCTCAGCTGACCTTTGCCGCCGTCAACCATAAAGAGATCGGGAAGGTCATTTTTCTCTAAACCTCGTTCGAATCTTCGCTGCAAGACCTCTGCCATCATGGCATAATCATCCGGTCCCATAACAGTACGAATCTTATAATGCCGGTAGCCTTCTTTGAGAGGCTCTCCCTGATGGAAGCAGACCAGAGAACCTACCGCTTTCTTGCCGCTGAGGTTGGAAATATCAAGGCACTCGATATATTGAGGAAGAGAGTGAAGCTTGAGCTTTTTCATACAGGAAGCGCTGAGACCTGCCCAGGTCTCCTGTTTTTTCTCTTTCTCGGTAAAAAGCTGGACGGCATTGGTTTCGGCCATACGCAACAGAGCAGACTTGTCTCCCCGCTGCGGCACAAGGAGATCAACTTTTCCCTGCCGCAGTTCACTAAATCGTTCCATGAAAAGAGCAGCGTCTTCAAGATCGAAGGGGAGTATGATTTCTTGAGGAATGTTGTCCCCATGAAAATAGTACTGATTGAGAACCTGGGATAAAACGGCCTGATCATCGCCAAAAGGATCAGCAAGGAAATAACTTCTGCTGCCACTGATGAGCCCCTCTCTGATGATCAGGACTGCAATGGCTATGGAGAAATCTTTCCGGGCAAAACCGAAAATATCCTGGTCTCTGGTGTGGCTTGAAGCAACAACCTGTTTTTCCAGGGTTGTTGTCAAGGCAACTAATTGATCGCGTTTCCTGGCAGCCTGCTCAAAGTCAAGATTTGCGGAAAAGTGCTCCATCTCCTGAGACAGTCCGGCGATGAGGTCTTTATTCCGCCCCTCCAGAAGCATGATGATCTGGGCAACATTGTCCATATAAGCTGTATGATCGGCAAGGCCGGCGCAGGGTGCCGGACACTGTCCCATTTGAAAATTCAGACAGGGGCGTTTGCGCAGCTGTAATTCCCGGCCCTTGCAGCGGCGCAGCGGGAAAAGTCTGGATATCAGTTTCAACGTGGCCCACATGGCTGAAGAAGAAGAATAGGGGCCAAAATAGCGGGCGCCGTCCTTTTGCCTGCGGCGTGCCATACAGACTCGAGGCCATTCTTCCTGCACGGTTACTTTTATCAGAGGGTAGTTTTTATCATCGCGCAGAATAATGTTATATTTTGGGCTATGCTTTTTTATCAAAGAAGCTTCCAGGATTAATGCTTCTTTTTCTGTTCTGGTAATGATGGTGTCGACTCGATGTACCTGTCTGAGCATCACGGCTGTTTTGCTGGACTTTTCTCCACTGAAGCGGGCGTAAGAGGCCAACCGTTTTGCCAGATCTTTGGCTTTGCCGACATAGAGGACGGCTGATTTTGCATCCAGCATCAGGTAGACGCCTGGAGAATGTGGAACTGATGCTGTCTGTTCAGTTGAAAACATGTACTATTACAACACTATTTGAATTATTGGTAAGTTCAGTCTGGCTATTGTAGTCACTGCGATAGACCATTGCAAGCATGATGCTTTTACCACCTGTTTCAGCTTTACAGAGTGGTGAATATTTAGTAATGATGCGAAAAATATCTTTCAGGTGTCGCCACTATATGGTGATGAAAAGGGAATACGGTGGAAATCCGTAACGTTGGGCCAGCGCTGTGAGCGGGGACGATGGCTGCTATATACCACTGTTTCAGCACTCCTTTACGGGGTTGAAACGGGAAGGTGCAGCCGGAGGGTGATCCGTCAGTCAGAAGACCTGCCTGAAAGAAAGTGACTCTGTAGTCCAATCAAGTCCCCGGAAGAGTGTATGCTCTTTTGTGGACTTTTTTTTTGCCCGAAAGGCTACTCAAAATCTCCATTTAGGGAAATGAAAGAAGATGAAAACACAGCTTGAGATGGCAAAAGAAGGTCTGGTGACCAGGCAAATGGAAAGCATTGCCCGCGAGGAAGGAATGAAGGAGGAGGATATACGGCAGAGAGTGGCTGAAGGACATATCGTCATACTCTCCCATCCCGATCGCCCGCAACAGAAATGTGTCGGCATAGGTCGGGGACTGAGAACCAAGATCAATGCTTCTATCGGCACTTCCTCTGATATCGTCGATATTGAACTTGAAATCCGAAAAACCAGGATTGCTGAGAAAGAACAGGCAGATACCTTGATGGAGCTGTCCACAGGTGGTGATCTTGATCTGGTTCGCCGAAAAATTCTATCCAACTGCTCTCTCCCGGTCGGCAATGTTCCTCTCTATCAGGCCTTTGCAGAGGCAGCCTTGAAGTTTGGTAACCCCAATAAACTCGACAGTGAATATCTTTTTGATCTGATCGAGCGGCAATTGGCTGACGGCATCTCGTTCATGGCTATTCATTGCGGCATCAACAGGTATACTATCGAGCGCCTGCGTAACCAGGGATATCGTTACGGCGGTCTTGTTTCAAAAGGCGGGACATTCATGGTTTCATGGATGGAGTATAACAACAGAGAAAATCCTCTGTATGAACAGTTTGACAGGGTCTGTTCTCTGATGAAAAAATATGATGCCGTTCTGTCACTCGGTAACGGCATTCGGGCAGGAGCTATTCATGACAGTCATGACCGGGCCCAGATGGCTGAAATGGTGATTAACTGTGAACTTGCGGAGCGCGGCAGAGAGATGGGCTGTCAGATGATGGTTGAGGGGCCGGGACATGTGCCTCTTGATGAAATAGAGGGCAACATTATGCTGGAAAAGGCCATGAGCGGTGGAGCACCCTATTACGTGCTAGGTCCTTTACCGGCGGATTCCGGAGCGGGTTATGACCATATAACTGCTGCTGTTGGTGCCTCGATTTCTGCCTGGCATGGTGCCGATCTTATCTGCTACATAACACCGGCGGAACATCTGGCACTGCCCAATGAAGATGATGTTCGGGAGGGATTACGAGCAACGCGTCTGGCTGCCCGCATAGGCGACCTTGCGAAATACCCGGATCGACGTCAGCGTGAAAAACAGGTGGCGCTGGCCCGTCGTGACACTGACTGGAAAGAACATTTCCAGCTGTTGATGTTTCCTGACAAGGCGGAGGAGGTGCGACACAGCAGATCTCCAGAAAACATGAAGACGTGCACTATGTGCGGTGATTTCTGTGCCATGGAGCGTGGGCTTTCACTTTTTAAAGATGATCTCGCTGGAAATAAATGCAGTAATAAACCGAGTGTATAGGGAAATGGCTTAAATGGCTGGCAGGTGCCGATAGCCTCTCAGGATAAAGCGGCATTGAACAGTTTTCTGGTATAGTCCTGCCGGGGAGTGGTAAAAAGTTCTTCGGCAGGTCCGGATTCTACAATTGTCCCATGCCGCATGACAATAACATGATCGGCCAGTGCACGTATTACTCTGAGATCGTGAGAGATGAACAGATACGTCAGGTTGTGTTTTTTTTGCAGACCAAGGAGAAGTTTGATTATCTGGGCCTGGATTGTCATATCGAGAGCCGAGGTTGGTTCATCGAGAACAAGAAGCTTGGGCTGCAGAATAATTGCTCGAGCTATAGCAATGCGCTGGCGCTGACCGCCGGAGAATTCGTGAGGATACCTTCGCGCCATTTCTGCTTCGAGGCCGACCTCCTCCAGTGCTGCCATAACAGCTGTCTTTCTTGCAGTACCGGATATTCCAGGTGAATGGACTTTGAGTCCTTCAGCGACGATTTCTTCGATAGAGAGTCTTGGCGAAAGTGAGGAATACGGATCCTGAAAAACGAGCTGCATTTCCCGGCGCAGCGGGCGTATCTCCTTGCCGGATAATGCATCAAGCCTGTGGCCGTTGAAGTGAATTTCACCGCTGCTGCGGACCAGCCGGAGCAGGGCAAGGGCGAGGGTGGTTTTTCCAGAGCCCGACTCGCCAACGATACCGCAGGTTGTTCCCTTGGCAATGCTTACATTGACATTATCTACCGCTGTAATGATTTTTTTTGATCTGCTGAAAAAAGACGTGGTGGAGCGTTTCAAGGTGAAGCGGCAATTGAGGTTCGTGGCAGTGAGTAATGGGGAAGTGAGAGGCTTGGGTTCTGCTTTTGCTGCAGGAATGGCACCCAGCAGTTTCCTGGTGTAGTCGTGCGTTGCTGATGAGAAAATATTCCTACAGCTGCCGCTTTCGACAATCCGGCCACTTTTCATTATATAGACGGTATCGGCGAGTTTTTTGACCATGGGAAGATTGTGGGTTATCAGCAGGATCGCCATATTGAACTCATTCTGGAGACTTTGCAGAAGGTCGAGGATCTGTGCCTGAACCGTCACATCCAGAGCGGTAGTGGGCTCGTCGGCAATCAATAATTTAGGCCTGCAGGCGATAGCCATGGCGATCATGACTCTTTGGCGCTGTCCCCCCGAGAGCTGGTGGGGAAAGGAGTTGAGTCTGTCATCCGGGTTTTCGATGCCTGTTCTGGATAGAAGATCGGCAGCCTCTTTCATGGCCTGCTTTTTGCTCATTCCCCGATGGAGCAAGAGAGGTTCAATGAGCTGATTCCCTATTGTGTATACAGGATTGAGAGAAGTCATCGGCTCCTGAAAAATCATGGCAACTGCATTACCGCGCAGTGTCCGAATCTCCTCTGTATTAAGATTAAAGATGTTGCGGCCGTTCAGTTCGATAGAGCCGCTCTGTTTAACGGAACTGACTTCTTCAAGGAGACGTAAGACGGACAGGGCCGTAACCGTTTTACCAGAGCCTGATTCACCGACCAGGGCCGCTGTCTTAGCGCCATCAAGGGTAAGAGAAACATCGAAAAGAATCTGATTGAAATTGCTATGCTGAGAAGAAGATTCCTGTTCAAACCAGGTGCAGAGCTTTTCTATCTTGAGAAGAGGGGGCATGCGTTACAAGACAATCTGAAAATCAGGGTAGGTTTTGTCGTTTTCCAATTGTTTTACCACGACTTTTCCGACATTGGCGTGAGGAGACCCGATATCCAGCCAGCTGAGCATTTTCTCAATATCCCCGTCACTTCCCTGGAAGACCGCTTCAACGGCACCATCGGACATATTTTTAACCCAGCCCGTTAACGACAGTTGCAGCGCTTCATGCCGGGTATAGTAGCGAAAAGAGACACCCTGGACTCGGCCTTCTATTCGCGCTCTAACTGTTTTCATAGGGGTCACCTCTTTTATTTGGTGCTCTTCTGGAGGAAATTAGCAATTTCATTGTTGGCGATTTTCTCCATCTCTTTGAAAGAGATGGTCATGCCGATGTCATACAGATTCTCTCCAAAGCTTTCGATACGCACCACTGTGCCGATAAGCAGTAAAGGACTGTCTCCTCGGATGGGGAGGTTCACCTGGATTCTGGAGCCGATTGGAAGAGGGGCATGGTTTTCAAAAAGTATTCCGCCTATGCAGATATCTTTACTTGTTCCGGTGAAAACCGGGGCGGAGTCAAACCCAAGTTTTTTTATTTTAACAGGCTCTTCATATTTTACCCGGAGATAACGTCTTTTTTCTTCCTTATACATCGAGATAATGTTTTTGCCTGCTCCTTTGGCAAGGTAAAGTGCACTGTCTGCACGATTGACCAGTTCTTCCGGGGTGTTACAGTTTTGCGGAAAAGACGCCAAACCTCCACTTATGGTCACGTTGGCGGGATATTCCTCTGATCCGGATACCCTTGCCACAATGCTTGAACGAATACGTTCAGCAAGAATAAAGGCATTTATGCTCTGTGTTTGCGGCATGAGGAGGACAAACTCTTCTCCACCATATCGTGCGGCGATATCACTGTCTCTTTTTTCGGTGGAGATGACATGGGCTACCTGACGGAGAATAGTATCGCCGTACTGGTGACCATGGGTATCATTAATCTCTTTAAAATCATCAATGTCGATAAAGAGAAGAGCGAGGTCATTGTTGTAGCGTCTGGCCGAAGAAAAGGCTTGTTCAAGCACTTCATTAAAATAATGTCTGTTAAAAAGGGAGGTCAGACTGTCGTGTGTGGTCTCCTTGATTACTTTAGCGTAAGACTTCTCTTCAATGAGTCTCGGGTTGTCTAGAGGGTGTTCAGATAACGAAAGATAATCATAAACTGCTGGGATGAGGTCGATGCTGCGGCCAATGGCATAGCTCATCTTTCTGCGATGATGGAGTACCTCTTTCCAGAATATTTCTGCGCTTTGGATGGAAAGTTCGAGGCCGGTGAAAATCTGAAAAATCACCTGAAAGACCCTGGAGCCGTGCTGGCGGCTGAGGTTGTTAAGGTTTTCAATCAGTTCTTCATCATTTAGTGCATGTGAACGGCAGTCGAGAACAGCACTTCGCACAAAATCCATACCACATTTCCCCTGAAGTAATCGTTGTGAGGTGTATACGAAGACATTACTACAAGACCAGCTGAAAATCCAGCGGCCATATCCGTTTAATCTGCAATGCGGCTGGTGGAGGTGAAGAGCAGCCGCATTGCATTTCTACACTTCAGCCGCCGCCGATCATGGGGAAAATCCCCAGTGAATCGCCATCCCGTAAAAGAGCATCTAATTTACAGTGGCGGCCGTTAATCATGGTAACTCCCACATCTTCAATATTGATGTCAAGAGAAGCAATTATCTCTTCAACCGTTATGTTCCCGGCGAAGACAAATGTCTTCACCGAGAAACGGTTATCCCGGAAATAGGCAAACAGTTTGACTTCTACCTTCATTAAAAATTCCAGAACTGATCAATCTCCGCACCGCTGAAATCCCAGACAACATTGTGCGGCGGAAGTTTTTCCAGAGAGAAGAACTCTGGAAGACGATCGTCTTCTTTGCTGAATCCGGCCGCGTCATTAAAGGCTTTTTCAGTTTTAAGGATATATTTGCCGAGATTGACAACGTCGTCACCGGTGAGGCTCAGGCCAAATCGGGCGTTGATAAGGTCAATCAGAGCGGGAAGGCAGGTTTCGTCATCAAGTGCTGCAAAGGCTATAAAGAGGCACATGCCGGTGGAGTCAATGGCAGCTGTGGCTATTTGCAGATTCCTGGAGAGTTCCACCTGTCCCTCTTTGGAGAGTGGATCGACAGAGCCGCCAACATTGAGAATATTGGTGGCTATGGAGTACCCCATGGTATGGTCTGCCCCCATGGTAGAAGTGGCATAGGTAATGCCAATTCCTTTGATGGCGCGTGGGTCATAGGCAGGAATGGCCTGGTTTTTTACAACGGGAACACGGGCAACTCCAAATGATTTGCCGACCATTGCGGCACCACCACCAATTATACGGCCAAGACCGGTGCCTTTGCTAACCTCATCGCGCAGAATCCGGCATATTCCGGCACCATCTCCGAACTGCAATACTCCAGCTTCCATGGCAACGCCCATGGCTACAGAGGTTTCAATGGAATCAAGGCCAAGATCGTCCATCAGGCTGTCGGCCTCGGCAATCATGTCGAGATCATCTACACAGCAGTCAGCACCCATGGCCCAGATGGATTCATACTCAAAGCCTGAGGTTTTATATTTTTTATCTGCATCATTGTATACCTGAGAGCACTGAATAACGCAACCGGGATGGCAGCCGTGTTTTGGTTTTCCACCACGCTCCTGAATGAGGTCATACATGGTTTCACCGGAAATCTTTTCATGTCCCTCAAACTGGCCCTGAGTAAAGTTTCTGGTGGGCAGGCCACCTGATTCATTGATGATATTTACCAGGACGTTTGTACCGTACTGCCCCAGTCCCTGACTGATGGGATGATTAACAAGGGCCTTGGCAAAGGCCTTGTTGGCGGCTTTGAAGGCTTCGGGGTTCGCAATTTCTACTTTGCCGTCCTGTGGATCGATAGCGATGAATTTGACTCCTTTGGAACCCATGACCGCCCCCAGTCCTCCCCGGCCCGCAGATCGCATTCTAAAGTCGGGATCTTTAATGGAAACGTTGGCTGCAGCCATTTTCATTTCTCCGGCGGGTCCAATGGAGATAACGCCAAGCTTTTCACCAAGCCGCGCGCCAACTGCTTCGGCAGTGGCGAAATTTCCTTTGCCGATAAGCTCTGTTTCTTCATTAACAATGATCTTGCCGGGGGAAATGGTAATATTATACCACTTTCCGGTAGTCGGCTGGCCTTCGATAATGACAGCTTTACAACCGCATCTGGCAAGAAGTTGGGCTGCAGTTCCACCGGCATTGGCCTCCTTGATGGTTCCAGTGAGAGGGCTTTTGGCACCTACGGAAAGACGGCCGGAGTTGGCGGCCGGAGTGCCTGAAAGAAGTCCGGGGGCAATAACCAGTTTATTGCTTGGTCCTAGAGGGTGGCATGTCGGCTCCACTTCAGCGGCAATGATCGTCGAAGTGAGTCCCCGGCCGCCATGTCCCATCCAGTTTTCCGGTACATCTTCGATCCTGGTTGATAAGTCGGTCATGTTTATACGATAGATTTTTTCTGCCATGTCATATCTCCTTTTGATATTGAGAAACTCCGCTCCTTCCGATGTTGGCACCGCATCAGTGCTCTGCATCAACCTTTTTTTTTAAAAAATCGTGTTTCTATTGTGTTCTTAGAGGTTGTATATGAGGTATATCCTCAATATTATAATTATCATTTTTGCTCATACATTATTTTACCACAATCACGCAAATTGTACCCCCCAAGTTCGAGAATTTTCTGATGGAAATCGGTGTTGCTTCGTATTTGCCAAAGAAGGCTTTCCACCCGGTAATCCATATAGAATTCCTCAGGTATGATAAGGTCGTATCTCTCTTCGGCTACAGGGACAAAATCAAGGTCCAGTGCATGTGCCGCGGCTCTGATTCCCATTCCTGTATCAACACTTGAGGAGGCGACTGCTGCGGCGACTGCCATATGAGTATATTCTTCGTGGGTATAGCCATTGATCCTGGATGGCTCTATCTGTTGCTCTCGCAATATTTTATCGGTGAGAAGACGGGTTCCTGCACCACCCTGCCGGTTGATGAAGGTGCATTTTTTTTGGGCGATGTCTGCAAAAGAAGTGATTTTTTTGGGATTGCCTTTAGGAACCATGAAACCTTGTTCACGGTAGCAGAGGTTGACGAGTCTGAGGGGGGTGTCGGAGAGAAGCCGCTGGATAAAAGAAATATTGTACTCGCCTGTTTTTTCATCTAAGAGGTGGGAGCCGGCAATATGGGCTTCTTTTCTCCTGATTGCCATGATACCGCCCATGGAACCGACATGAGCAGAGGAAAGACGAACCGAAGGCCTTTCCTGGTGGAGCTGATTGGCCAGCAGATCGAGAATGTTGTCATGACTGCCGATCACCACCAGCGTAGCATCAACTTCAGGCATGGGTCTGAGCAGCTCAATATCCACTTTTTCGCCGGCGCCAACACCTTCGCTTCCGGCGGGAATCGTCAGCAGGCCATCGGCTCTGACGAGGGACATTACAGCTCCAGCGCCTTTTCCTGAGGGAGTACACATCAGATTCCGGCCGACATTTCCGAGGGTCACCCGGACGAACTGGTCGACGCCCATGGCAGATGAAACCGGCCGTGACATAGCTGCCGTAACTGATTGACGAGGCGGGGTTTCCATACCGAAAAAACCGTGGATCATCTCTTCGACAAAGAGGCGCATGGTTAGGAGAGCGGAAATGGGATATCCCGGCAGGCCAATGACCGGCGTGCCATTGATGATAGCAAGAATTGCGGGTTTACCGGGCTTTATGGCAATTCCATGAACAATAACTTCACCTATTTCAGCCAGCACAGAGGCGCTGAAGTCCTTGGTCCCTGCTGAGGCCCCGGCGTTTAATATTACCATATCGTTTGTTCTTGTGGCGGCAAGGATTGCTTCTTTGAGAAGGTCTGGATCATCCGATACCGGTAGAGAACGTTGTGCCTCAGCACCCCATTGTTGTATTGTTCCAGCTAGAATGCGGCTGTTGAACTCAATAATCTGGCCTGGAGTACCATCTGTTCCAGGCTGAATCAGTTCACTTCCAGTGGGAATGACCAATGCCTTTGGTGCACATTTCACCTGGATTGCAGTTGTTCCTGTTGCCAAAAGAGCTCCTAGGTCTATTGGGCGGATGGTGTGGTTTTCCGGTAAAATCAGCTCGGTTGAGACGATATCCTCCCCTATGGTGCGAACATGTTGCCACGGGGTGGCGGGGGCAGTAAGCTCAACACTGCCGTCACTCAGGTAGTGCACATCCTCAATCATGACAACAGCATCGAATTGAGACGGCAGAGCATTTCCAGTATTGACCGGTTGGTAGCTTTTCTGCGGCAGAATCACCGGGGACGTTTCGTTGGCACCACTGAGATCAAGAAAGCGTACCGCAATGCCGTCCATGGCTGCAGCATTATATGACGGGGAGGAAAGCCTGGCAAAAACCGGTTGCGCGGTTATTCTGCCGAGACTGCTGTCTACCGAAATTGTTTCAACAGGGGCACTGCTGTAGAAGTCATGCTTGACCAGGGCATCATGCCACTTTTTCCGGGCTTCATCCAGTGGTGTATTTGTTACATAGATATTTTTTCTGCTCATTGATAGAGATAGACCTTTATTGGTGAATGTTCTGTCACCCCTTCGAGGGGTTCCGCGATAATAAAATAGCCGTGGGCGCGGGAGAGAGTTGAGATTGACCCTGATTTTCCAAGAACAGGGTATGCTGTCAGGCGGCCATCGGTATACTGCAGTTCAACCCGGATGATATCCATTCTGCCGGCAGCGGAATGGATGTTTCTGCCGAGAAAAGCATCAACTGCCGGTTGCGGAGGAAACGTTTCCTGTTCGAGGCCGGCAAGTCTCTGTATTGCCGGAGCAACGAATAGATCGAAACAGGTCATCGCAGAAACCGGATGTCCTGGAAGACCGAATATCGGGGTGGTATCATGCAAACCGATGAGAATGGGTTTCCCCGGTTTGAGGGCGACACCATGGACGAGAACTCCGGGGGTTCCAAGAGATTCAATGGCCTTTTCGCCCAGATCGCGTGTCCCCACAGAGCTTCCTCCGGAAAAGATTACGATGTCATTGTGCCGTACTGCTTCGCTGATCGCGGCGAAAAAGATTTCCTGCCGATCTGCGACAATGCCGTAATCGGTCACATCGGCCCCACAACGTCTCGCCTGACAGGATATGGTGATTGAGTTGATGTTTCGTATTTTGCCCGGCTGTGGCGAAGCGGCATAGGGAACGATCTCATCACCCGTGGAAAGAATTCCGACTTTGACTGTTCTTTGTACTTCAACGTCTTCAATTCCAAGCCCGGCCAGGAGTCCAAGATCCTGCGGGCGAAGAAGCCGTCCAGCCGGGAGGGCGTTTGTTCCTTTACGGATATCATCTCCTGTTCTGATAACATTTGCTCCCTCACCGACACTTTTAACCACTTCGATCATGGTTTCATCAAGAGGAATGGTATGTTCAAACATGACTACGCTGTCGCTTCCCTGCGGGAGGAGACCGCCAGTGGCTATGCGAAAACAGTTCCCTCGTAAGAGGCTCTCTGTAGGACTTTCGCCCATAAGTACCTCGCCTTGAATGGTGAGATAACAGGGCATGGATTCTGAAGCACCGAAAGTGTCTGCTGCTATCACGGCATATCCGTCCATGGTCGAGCGGGGATGACTGGGAAGATCTTCAGGTGCGGTAATGGCTGAAACCGTAATACGGTCCAGGGCCTCAGCCAGGGGCAGGTGCTCCGCAGCGAGACCGCAAGGGAGCTTTTCAAAGAGAATCCTGCGAGCTTCGGCGACACTTAAAAGTGCTTTTCGGCCCAACATATCGCGGGTGTGTTTTTCAGATGTTTGTTCCTGTTTCATTTCTTTGAGGAATACGAAAAAAGTAGTACTGATTATCCTGGAGAGAGGAGAGAAAAGCGGCTGGGACAGTCTCCTGCGTATCACATTGCAATGCGGATACAGATTTCAGCAATGAGGGACGGTTAAGGAAGAAATCTTTAAGACTCTCACCAGTAAAAAGGCCGCCGCGTTGTAAAATTTTCTCTCCTTTTTCCTGGGCTATCATGTTAAATAATTTCAAACAAATAAGCGTTGTTGTCTCGGGAGAAATACTGGAGCAGTGGGTATTCTCTTGTGTCCTCAAGGCGGCACAGAGACTGTTTTTCCGGAAGATTGCCCCTGCTAAGCCGGGCATCGCCGCTGAAAGTGCAAGGACATGCTTTTTTTGAGTAAATCTGCGCTGCAGGTCATCCATGGCATTGCCGTCAAAAAAAATTGTCTGTATCCGCTCTGTAATATAGTTCATATCGAAACCGGGAAGACTGTCAAGAAATACGCCGATTGTTGTTCCGGTTGGACATGAAAGAAAAATCCCGGATTGCAGAAGAGTGGTAAGCCGTACCATATTCTCCTGAGGCAGGGCCAGGGTTATTGTGTGGTGTGATTGGGACATTGCTTGCAACCATTAAAAAAAAGAGCATAGTTTAAGAACATGCTGGTGTAACCGCAGAATATTGAGGGAGCGGGGCCGGCAGCCATTCCTGCACTGATTGAAAATACTGCGGGACTATGCGGTATTTTCAGGAAAATTCTATAATAACCGTGAGGAAAATACATTTTCATGATAAATTATTCCACTCTAAATAGCAAAGCAAAGCAACTCAGAAAAAGCAGTATTCACATCAATTCCCGAAATTCGCATTCTACACATCGAGATATTTGTGGTTTGTCTTCTAGAAAAAATCCTCTATGACTCTATGACTTTCGGCACTGATCAAAAAAGTTGTTGTAGCAGTACTTGAAGAGCTTTTTTCGTTGGAAATGGAAGGATTTATAAGATTTTAGGAATGCCGACAAAGAAAAAGGAGCAGAAATGAACGATCTTGTTTTGCGGCAATTATATGGATATACAGCTGCTGGTCCTGTGGTTCTGGTAATAATGGACGGGATCGGCATTGGATCCCCTGATGCCTGTAACGGGGTGTTTCAGGCTTACACCCCTGAGCTTGACAACCTGCTTCGAGAGCCTCTGCAGACATCTCTCAGGGCTCATGGGGTGGCCGTGGGGCTGCCCGGTGATGGAGATATGGGCAATTCCGAGGTCGGGCACAATGCGCTGGGGGCTGGGCGTATTATAGCCCAAGGAGCAAAACTGGTAAACGAAGCGCTGGATAAAGGGACGCTTTTTGCGGGAGAAGGCTGGAAAAATGTTGAAAAAAGAGGAGAGCAGGGTGGAACTGTTCACTTCATCGGTCTTCTGTCCGACGGTAATGTCCACAGTCATGTAAACCACCTCAATGCGTTTATCAATCGGTGTGTTGATAAAGGAATACAAAGCGTCTGTGTGCACGGACTTCTCGATGGCCGTGACGTGGCCCAGAGAAGCGCTCTGCAGTATTTCGAACCTCTGCAAAAGAAATTGCATGATATTTCCTCTACCGGAAAAAACTATCGCATCGGCTCAGGCGGGGGGCGGATGGTTACAACCATGGACAGGTATAACGCCAATTGGGATGTTGTTGAAAAAGGATGGAAGGCGCATGTCCTGGGAGAGGGTCGTCAGTTTTCCTCTGCTGTTGAGGCTATTCAAACATACTATGAAGAAGATCCGGAGATGACCGACCAGTATATGGACAGCTTCGTAATCGCGCATCACGGCAAACCCCTGGGCACCATAGAAGACGGTGATGCGGTGGTGTTTTTTAATTTTCGCGGGGACAGAGCTATTGAGTTGTCTCGAGCCTTCGATGAAAAGGGATTCAGTGAGTTCGACAGAAAAAGGGTCCCGGATGTCTATTATGCCGGTTTGCTGCAATACGACGGCGATGCCCTGATTCCCAAAAACTATCTTCTTGACCCTCCGGTGATTGGTAAAACAGTGAGTGAGTATCTCTGCGCTTCGGGTGTATCCAGTTATGCGGTTTCTGAAACACAGAAGTACGGTCATGTCACCTATTTCTGGAACGGCAACAAATCAGGCTATATTAATGCGGAACTGGAGAAATATGTCGAGTTGCCCTCTGATAAAGTAACCTTTGACGTAAAACCGTGGATGAAGGCTGTTGAAATAGCAGAGAATACTATTGCTGCCGTCGGCAGTGGAAAATACCGTTTTATCCGGCTTAATTTCCCTAACGGCGACATGGTTGGTCATACCGGTGTAGAGGCGGCAATACGAATTGCGGTGGAGACGGTGGATCTCTGTCTTGGCAGAGTGATGGCAGCTGTAAAGAAAGCCGGAGGTATCCTGGTCGTTACAGCCGATCACGGTAATGCCGATTGCATGTGGACAGAGAAAAACGGGGTGCGTACACCGATGGTTGCGCATACCAGAAACCCGGTTCCTTTTGTTATCAAGGATTTCACCGGCAAAGAACAGTTTGCCATGACTGGAGTAGACAAGGCCGGCCTGGCCAATGTGGCTGCAACCTTGCTGACTCTCATGGGTTTTGAGCCGCCGTCCGACTATGAACCATCGCTGGTAAAAAGGAACGAAGAACGACATGATTGAAAGAATCAGCAGGTCGGAACAGAAAAGGCTTTTTAAGCTCGTCGAGGAGCTTGCCGTTGAACTGACTGAGTTGACCGGGAAAGATATAAAAAAGTTTCCGGCCAGTGAAGAAATAAAGGTAGAGATTAGCAACTGCAAAGGTTTAAGTGGCGGGGCACGAAAACGCCAGATTAAATATCTTGCCAAAATACTTCGTCAGGAGGAGAGCCTGGAGGAGATGTATCAGTTCCTGCAAAGTAGAAAAGGCTCACTTTTAAAAGAAAACCAGCTTTTTCACGAAGCGGAGAGGTGGCGCGATACTATCGTCAACGAAGCGATTGAACGTAATGACCGGTGCCGCAGTGACCAGATTGCCTTTGAGCCCGATTACCACAGTGCCCTTATTGCAGACGCGCTTGCACATTTTCCGAGTCTTGATGAAATGGATTTGAGAAGATGTACGTATCAGTACGTCAGGACGCGAAATAAAACTCATTATCGGGAACTTTTTCGTATGATAAAAGCTGCTGTTGAAATGGAAGAAAGAAAGGCGCGTTAGAGTGTCTGCCTTCACCGGTTGTTCTTGAAAATTTATCTATGGAATATCATGCTCTTATGGACTTACAGAAACTTTTTGCCGACAGGATGGTGGGTGTTCCCAAATCGTTTATCAGGGAAATATTGAAGTTTTCACTTGATCCGAAGGTTATATCCTTTGCCGGGGGGCTGCCGAACAAAGACCTCTTTCCTTTTGATGCATTGCAAGAAGCTACGCAACAGGTCTTTCAGCTCCATGGTAACAGCTGCCTGCAATACAGTGCCACTGAAGGGGATTTGAAATTGCGCCAACTGATTGCGCAGCGGTATAGAGTAAAGAAAAATATAGTGATAGAGCCGCAGAATATCCTTATTCTCAACGGTGCGCAGCAGGGCCTTGACCTGCTTGGCAAGGTTTTTTTGAACAGTGGCGATGGGGTGGTGGTGGAGGAGCCTGGCTATCTTGGTGCTCTACAGGCTTTTTCGGTGTATCAGCCTGAATTCTTCCCCTTTGCAGTGACTGCTTCGGGTGCCGACATCTCCGGTTTTGAGAGAGGTGTTGCAGAAGAGAGAGTCAAGCTCATTTACACAGTACCTAATTTTCAAAATCCTTCGGGATTAAGTTATTCTGCCGAAGACCGAGAACGAATGAGTAATGGGGTGCGGGGGCGCAATGTGCTGTTGATTGAGGACGATCCTTATGGCGAACTCCGTTTCCGAGGAGAAGAGAAACCGTCGTTTTTTCACTATCTGCCGGAGCAGACAGTTCTGCTGGGTTCCTTCTCAAAAACCCTTATTCCTGGTTTTCGCATCGGATGGATCGCTGCTCCTGCCGAAGTGATTGAGAAAATACTAATTGCCAAACAGGCTGCAGATCTACATACCTGCCAGTTTACTCAATATATTGTTTGCCGCTATCTTGAAGAAAACGATATTGATGACCACATAAGAATCATTGCAGAATCATATGGCAGACAATGTAGTGCCATGACTGCCGGTATGGAAAAATATCTGCCCGATACCATCTCTTTCACTCGTCCTGAGGGCGGGATGTTTCTCTGGGGAACCCTTCCTGCCGGATTCTCTTCCATGGATTTTTTTCGTCATGCTGTAGAGGAAAAAGTCGTATTCGTTCCAGGTTCTCCTTTTTATACAAAAAATATCAATGAGCAGACCTTTCGGCTCAGTTTTTCCTGTGTGGATGAGCCGGCTATCGATGCCGGCCTGCAGCGCCTGGGCAGGGCAGCCAGGAACCTGTTCTCTTCCTGCTGAGCTTTTGGAAGGCTCTTGGGTTTAGTTTTATCAGGTGCAATAGTCATGGTTATAGTATTTGGAAGAACAACGAAAATGTGGAAAAACCACTTTTGCTATAAAACGAAGAATAGACTTGAGAGCGGTCATGAACACTGTAGAGATAGTCACTTTTGATGGGTGCAGGACAGCCCGGCAACTCATTAAAGATCTTGAGGCAGCCCGTCTCAAAGAAGATTTTGAGCTGAGAGTCAGCAGGGTACCTTCTGCTGATCACGCCGCCGAGATGGGGCTTTACGGATCACCGACAATTCTGATCAATAATGAAATCTATCAAGAAACCGGGAGGGAAAATCCGGGTTTTTACTGACGGACCTACATGACCTCGGAAGGTGTCCGACCAGCTCCCCCGGTAGAGGATATTCTTATCGTTTTACGTGGCGGCGAGGGTTTTAAGAGGAAAAAAGAAGATCAACAGCGGTTGTTATACCCGGTTCTGTTGCTTTCCCTGGAGTGTCCTTTTAGCCCGGCAGCAAAAAACTTCTGGTCCAGGATTGCCGATGAAAATAATATTGAACTCCCTGTAAAGATTGCTGAGAAGGAAGAAAATCTGACGGAAAGATATGGTGTGACAGGATATCCCTGTCTGGTTCGCGCACCGGGGCTGCACTATTACGGTGTCCATTTCACTCATGAAGAGGCCAAGGCGATCGTATCAGGCACTCCAGATGTTTTGAAGAAATAGTGGGCAGGGTAGATCAGCGCATTTCACTGCTGTCCACATAGGCATAGGCGCTATGCTTATGGATAGACTCGAAACTTTCAACTCCGGCAGAAAACCAGGTGATACTTGGGTGTTCATAGGCCACCTGCGCCACTTTGCGTACGACATCTTCAACGAACATCGGATTTTTGAAAGCCTGTTCGGTGACAAATTTTTCATCGGGTCTTTTGAGAAGCGAATACAGCTCGCATGAGGCTGACTTTTCAATTATTTCAATAAGATCTTCTACCCATATAAATTTTGAGAATTTCACATTAAGGCACACCTCGGCACGCTGATTGTGTGCACCTGCTTCGCTGATTTCCTTGGAGCAGGGGCAAAGTGTGGTAACAGGAACATTGACTGAGACGATGAAATCATTTCTTGCAGCGGAAGTACCGGTGAAGGTGCAGCTATACTCCATGAGACCTTTGGTTCCGGTGACGGGAGCTCTTTTTTCTATAAAATAGGGAAAGTTCATTTCCAGTTCGGCACTTTTGGCGTCGAGAGCCTGTTTGACCTTTTCCAGAATTTTGGAGAAATTGGTATAGGTAATATCTTCCAGGTACTTGTTGAGAATTGAGGTGAAAACGGAAAGGCAGCTTTCCCTGTGCCGTCCCGGCATGTTGACGCGAAGAGTTATAGTTGCAACGGTATTCTGCAGTCCACCGTCTTTTTCTCTGACCTTGATAGGGAGTTGGATGTCTTTTATGCCGACAACCTGAATTTGAGCTGTCATAAATACCTGGAGAGCGCCGCTGGGTTGATAGTTGTCCTCCGACGATTCTGCTCACTGATACGGCAGCGATGCAGGACGATCTGTAGCGAAGGAGTGTCTTTGAATGTTGGTTATCTGTGTAATACTCTTTTTTGATTGAATCAGCAATAATAGGGCCAAGGTTTTACCATAGAATTATTTGCTGTGACCGTTTATGATGCAGTACATGTAGAGGCGGTAACTACCCTGCAGACAAATTTAGCCTCGTTGGACCGGGATACCAGATGAAGAATTCAGAAGAAAAATTGCGAATTGACAAATGGCTGTGGGCCGCCAGGTTTTTCAAGACCCGCTCATTGGCATCCCAGGCTGTTAATGGCGGAAAAGTGCATCTTAATGGATCTCGAGTGAAGTCATCAAGGACTGTAGTTCCAGGAGACAGAATGCTGATCACCAAAGGAGAAATTGAGTTTCATGTCACTGTCCTGGGAATCTGCGCCACTAGAAGACCAGCCTCAGAGGCCAGTCTGTTGTATGAGGAGTCGCTCGCAAGTATTGAGAGCAGGAAAGAAAAAGCTGAATTGCGCAAGATGTTCAATGCGGGGCAATCATCGCCTGCTACGAAGCCTGGTAAAAGAGACAGAAGAAAAATACGGGAATTTATACGAAAAGAATAGGAGAACTGCATGAAAAAGATCGAACGTGCCTTGATCAGTCTGACGGATAAATCGGGGATAGAAGATTTTGCCGGAGAACTGGCGCGACTTGGAGTTGAGATACTCTCCACTGGCGGGACTGCCAAAAAAATGAGAGACGCCGGAGTTGAGGTACGGGATGTTTCAGACTTCACCGGATTTCCCGAGATGCTTGATGGCCGCGTCAAGACCCTTCATCCCAAAATTCACGGAGGTATCCTTAATCAGAGAAAGAATGAGGACCATCAGCAACAATGCCGCCAGAATGGTATTGCCGACATTGATCTTGTAGCGGTTAATCTCTATGCCTTTGCAAAAACTGTGGCCGATCCTGACTGTAGTCTCGCCGTTGCCATTGAAAATATCGATATCGGCGGTCCGACTCTTCTGCGCGCTTCCGCGAAAAACTTTGAGGATGTAACTGTTATCGTTGATCCGGCTGATTATGAGCTTGTTCTTGGCGAAATACGGGAAAAAGGCAACACAACATTGAAAACACGGTTCTATCTGGCTACTAAAGTGTTTACCTTGACCTCGCAATACGACACCACCATATCCGAGTGGCTGGACAACATCAATGTTGATACCAATGACTATTTCACAGGAGAATAGGCGATGCTGAAAATGGCTGTTCTATTGTCGGGCAGTGGCAGGACCCTCGATAATTTTCATGAGAAGATTGAAGAAGGCAGTATGCGTGCTCAGATAGAGGTTGTAGTCTCCAATGTTTCTGATGCACTCGGCCTGGAGAAGGCGGAAAAATACGGTTATCCCGCCTTCCATGGCGCAGACAGTACCGCCACCAATGCAATTTTGTCTGACTATGATATTGATATCATTTGTCTTGCTGGATATCTCAAACTCTATTCACCGCCTGCCGCACTGCGGCAAAGTGTCATTAATATTCATCCCTCACTTATTCCATCGTTTTGCGGAGATGGTTTTTATGGCTCAAAGGTGCACAGAGCCGTCAAAAAAAGAGGGTGCATGGTGAGCGGCTGCACGGTCCATTTTGCCAATGAAATATATGATGATGGTCCCATTATTTTGCAGAAATGCGTGACCCTCACGTATGAGGACAGCGTTGCCGAGATCGCCGCAAAGGTTTTTGCAGCAGAGTGTGAGGCGTATCCAGATGCTATCAATATTGTGGCAGATAAGGGGATTGAATTCTTCTGGGGAAGGGTGGCAAAATGAGTACATCGGTACGGGTCATTATGACGAGAGAAGAAATTGCTCTCGGGCTGCAGCGTATCGCGCTGCAGATATTGGAAAAAAATCATGATGCCGGGCAGATGGCCGTTGTCGGTATTTACACCTGTGGTGTGTATCTGGCACAGCACCTTGTCCGCCTTATCAGTGAGCTGCGCAGTACTAAAGTTGATTTCGGCAGTCTGGATATAAGTCTCTATAGAGATGACTGGAGCTCAATTGCCCAGAGCCCGGTGGTGAAAACCACCGATATTGTTTTTCCCGTGGAAAACCGGAATATTATATTAATTGATGATGTTATCTTCACTGGAAGAACGATTCGGGCTGCCATGGACGCACTGATGGATTACGGGCGACCTCGTTCCATCCAGCTGGCGACTCTGGTTGACAGGGGCGGACGTGAACTTCCTATACAGCCTGATTATACTGGAATGGTGACCAGTATCCGGCCTAATGAGCGTATTAAAGTTCTGCTGGATGGCGAAGATAATATCGACAGGGTAGTTATAGAGAGTTGATATGGAACTTCTTGCTCCTGCCGGAAATGTTGAAAACTTTCATGCTGCACTTCAGGCAGGTGCTGATGCGGTATATATAGGCGCACCCGATATTAATGCGAGAAATTTGAGCCGGGATCTCAGCTTTGAGGAGATCTGGGCGATGGTAGATTTAGCCCGTGAGAAAAACAAAAAGGTCTATCTTGCCGCCAACAGCCTTATATTGGAAAAAGATATCGACCCTCTGCTCACCACCCTTGCACTGCTGCAGACCATAGGACCAGACGCCCTGATTGTTCAGGATCTTTGCCTCTTTCAACTGGTACGTAAACATTTTCCTGATCTTGTTCTTCATGCTTCTACTCTCATGGGAGCGTGTAACGGAGAAGCTGTCAGAATGTTTGAGGCAATGGGATGCAGGCGCGTTGTTCTGGCACGTGAGCTGACCCTCCAGGAGATCATTGACATCAATGTGGTTAGTAATGTCGACCTGGAAGTTTTTGTTCATGGAGCCATGTGTTATTCTTTTTCCGGTTTATGTCTCTTTTCTTCCTATCTCGGTGGAAAGAGCGGCTTGCGTGGACGCTGCGTACAGCCCTGCAGAAGAGGGTATACATGGAAGGGACCGGGAAGTAAAAAGAAGAGCGGGGCGAGCCATGGCGGAGGCAGTTATCTTTTTTCCATGAATGATTTGGAGGGTTTTCAGGCGATTTCTTCACTAAAGGATGCAGGCATAGCGTCTTTGAAGATAGAGGGAAGACTGCGTTCTGCAAACTATGTCGGCAAAATTGTCGAGGCGTACAGGATTGTCATTGATGCCGGACCTGCAGATAAACAGCAGGCAGTTGCCAAGGCTGAAAAACTTGCTGCGGAAGCTATGGGAAGAAAAACATCTACCGGTTACTTTTTTTCTCCTCAACCACAGGATGCCATAACTCCCTTTCACTCGGGCAATACAGGGCTTCATCTGGGAAGTTTTTCCTCCATCTGCGAGGAGAATAGCCAGCTTCTGGGAGAGTTACGTCTTAAATACGGAATCACCACCGGCGACCGTCTACGGATCCATATTGAGGCAACAGGAGAAAGAAAGGGCTTTACTCTACATGGGATGCAAAGCGATGGTCATGATATCAAAACTGCTGAAGCCGGCACTACGGTAAAAATTGAGTTGCCTCGGGAGCAGGAAAAGATCTTGACCAGCCAGGTCGAGCTGTTCAAGCTTGATCACGCTTCAGCCTCAGGGGTGAAAGCATTCTCGAAAAAAGTTCTCGCAGACTATCGTGACCGGATTACAGCGACAAAACGGAAAAAGAAAAACTCCCTGATTGCTTTGCAGAAACTTTTGTCAGGCCATTTGCCTCAGGCTGATTTAGCTGCTTCATCTGGACGGGCAACGGGACATGGCAGGAAGAAGGGGGGCAGAAGATCTGCTGGTCTGGAGCTGTGGCTGCGGACAGATTCCTGGAAGGTTGCAACCGGACGCCTGCCTTTCAATCCGGATATGTATCTGTTGAATATAGACAAAGCAATGCTGAGTCAGTCCGGCCACATTAAGAGGTTCCTGGGTAACAGGAGCCGTAATGTTGTCTGGGCTCTGCCTCCCGTGCTTTTTGATAAAGATATCGGCAGATGGAAAAAACAGCTCCGAATCCTGGTCCGTTCCGGGTTCAAAAACTTCCAGCTGGGGCACATCAGTCAGCAGAGTCTTTTCGGGCGTGAACGTGTACATCTCTACGGGGATTATACGCTCAATATTGCCAACAGCCAGGCCATTGCAGCGGTAGCATATTCTGGTCTGGAAGCGGCTCAGGTCTCTTTAGAACTGGACCGTTCTGCTTTGCAGGATATGCTGAGTGGGTATAAAAAGCTGACAGAGGGAGAGAGAGGATTCGATCCACAGAGAAAGATTCGTCTTGGCCTGACTGTTTACGGTGCACCGCCACTTTTCACTTCGCGCCTTGGAGGGAAACACTTCCAGTACAATAAAAATTTGATAAGCCCGAAAGATGAGGAATTTTTCCTGAAAAGATCAGGTGGGATGGTAGTCACTTTACCTAAAAAACCCTTTTCCCTTCTTCCGTTTCTGAAGGAGTTGGAGAATATTGGAATCGACTACGTGATTGTTGACCTTGCGCACATGTCAGGCAGTGAGAAAGAGATGAGTGAGCTGGGTGCTCGAATCTCCAATAACGGGAAATACGGAAAACTGCCGACTTTTAATTATCTGGGTAAGCTGGAGTAGATCGTTCTGAAAATTACGGAAAACTGAAGATATATTTTAAGGCCGTAATTACAGCATGATCAGTTTGTTGCTTTGGGGCGCACTTCATCGAGTCTGCGCATACCCTCCATCAGGAGTTTCATGAAATATCCAATTTCGGGGGTCTCAAAATCTTCAGGAGGTATGCCTGGAGTGAAGCGAAATCTGCCGTTATGTTCTTTGAGTACCTCGTAAAATGCTTCTTCTCCGGATGCTTCATTATATTTCGCCTTGATCAAGCAGCCGTGCCGGAATGAAAAGCGGGCGGTACCATGGGCAAGCTCATTTATTGTCAGTATTCCGGTTTTTGTGTTCATATTGAGGGTTTGAAAAAGAGCTTCTGCCGGTATATCAGAAAGGTTGCCTATCATTCCAGAAGAGAGGTCAGCGGCACGTATGGTGTTAGATTTGGTCAGTCTGTTTGCCATCATTCGTGAAAAATAGAGCTGCACTGTGGGGTAGCGTTCAATAATCTTGCTGAAATTACCGCGGTCTATATACAGAATGGAAGCCTGGTCTTTGACCTGGATAGTGGCGCTTACTCTTTCGTTGCAGATAAGGCTCATCTCTCCGAAAACATCACCCTTGGTCAAGGTGGAAATAGCAATTCCGCCTTCATTCAGCACATTGACGGAGCCAGATGCGATAATAAAAAAATTACCGCCAACGTCGCCTTTGCGGATGATAATGTCACCTTTGTTGAAGGTTTTTATGCGGAAGTACTGTATGACCTTGTCGAGGTTTTTCTGGTCGATACTTTTAAAGAAGGCAAAGCCGCTCAAAAGGTGCATCATTGAGGCCAGTTCATCAGAGAGAATGGCTTCTCCTTCTCCGGGGATAAAGATGTCATCTTTGTTGTGTTCCAGGCGAACCGTGCCGGTGCAGCCGCTGCAACTGAGTATGCACACCGGGATCTTGTCACCCCGTTCATATTGAATAATGAGACGGGTGAGATCAGCATTAAGGATTTTGCAGGACTTTCTTTCTGTAGGTGTGTGAACAACCGAGGTTGTGATATAGGAATTGTCGTCCTCGCTCTTCATTGCTATGGCGATTCCGGTGATAAAAAAAGTATCGCCGTAGTGAAAGAGCGGGCATTTTCTGTTTTCGACAACTCTGAATTTGATCTCAGGAAATCCCATGGTCTCAACTCTACATAGAGAAAAAATGTTGATCTTTTTTCGGATGAAAAGCGGATCTGTCTCAGGGAAAAACCTACTGAGACAGAAAAATAATACCCGGTATCTGCCGTATCGTAAAGGGGGCAATCGCAGATTTCAGGATATGATAGTGCATGATGTCTTCAGCCCTGCAGAAAA
Source organism: Desulfopila sp. (assembly GCA_036350815.1). Taxonomy (GTDB): domain Bacteria; phylum Desulfobacterota; class Desulfobulbia; order Desulfobulbales; family Desulfocapsaceae; genus Desulfopila_A. The sequence continues at coordinate 981 of JAZBNU010000532.1, read as the reverse complement.
CGTATTTTATGATGCAGCATGTAGTCCATCCATGTATCTTCAAGAAAGGGTCTCATGTAAAGAGAAAAGGGATAACAGGCAGGAAAACTGTTGACTTCATCGCAAGAGTGAATTATATATTTCGTTCTTTTACCATTCTTATCTTATAGAGATAAGAGTATATGTGTCTACCAGATTTCCGGCAAATCCGGATGAAGTATATCGAGAAATTCAGAGGAGGAAATAATTCGTGGCTAATCATAAATCTGCTGATAAGAGGAACCGCCAGGCTCAGGTTCGACGTTTGCGTAATCGGATCAATAAAACCAAAATGAAAAATGCTATCCGGAAGGTTAATGAAGCCGTTGAGGCAGGTTCTGCAGAAGAGGCAAAGATAGCACTCCAGGCAGCGATTCCGGTCATCGCCAAGACTGCCTCGAAAGGAACTATTCACCGAAGAAATGGTTCACGAAAGATTTCCCGACTCTCAAAGCGCGTCAATAAACTCGAAGCAGGTGCATAGATAAGGCGCGTTGGAGGTTGAAATACTGCCTGCCGGATTTTTGCGGGCGTGTGTTGCAAAGGGCTGGAAAACAGAAGTTTTCCAGCCTTTTTTTTATGGTTTTCTCTCGTATGACCCAATGAGACGGGGATACGCATACCAGACCCTGAGCAGTGAGAGTTGATGTATGCACCGGTCAATGGACACAGTCTTTTTTATTCTCATCTTCCCCAGAACATTTCATGAAAAAATTCTGTTAAAGATCAATACTTCAAATAAACTCAAGCTATAAGAAATATATATTCCAGCAAACGATAGGGTTTCCATCCGTACTCCTTAATAGAGATTGCCAGTAACAGATTTTTCATCCTTCGGTGGGGCTCGATATGGCCCGCTATCCTGCGCGGCTTGTGCGGTATGCATACTCCAACTATTGCCTTTCGCAAGTCTCCTTGACTCGCAAGATATCTCGAGCCCTGAAGTATGCAGGTTAGAGTTGT
>JAZBNU010000531.1:0-3719 GCA_036350815.1 Desulfopila sp. | reverse complement strand
CAATCTCAGAACACTGGTCATATTTGGATGATTTTGAGGGAGAAGCTTATGAACGGGTACTCACAAAAGTAGAACTTCAAAACAAAACTGAAGTAGATGCGTACATTTATGCTTTGAAAAAATCAACTATCAGCTAACAAAACGTTCAAGAGGGACTGCGTGAGGCTCGGCCTTTAGAAGTCCAAGGCAGACCAAATAGCAATACCAGCTTATAAAGTAAACACCAGAGGCCCAGCAGCCCCTTAACTCCGCATTAGCAATCAAAAGGACAAAGCATGAAAATGCTGGGATCGATAATTAAAGCTAATACTGACGACTTACTTCCAGAGAATAAAGTTTTGGGAATTGGGGGAAGTCCCAGAAAAAATGGAAATTCAGATGTTTTATTAAGGCATATGCTTAACGGTGTGAGTCAGAAAAGCATCGAATGCGGTTCAATTCAATTGAGAGATATTCAGTTTCAAGGTTGTATCGGTTGTGAAAAATGTAGAAAAGATAAAATTTGCACAGGCTTAATCGATGGGATGACATTGACCTACAGTCAGATCATTACCTCAAAGGGCCTTGTTCTTGTTTCACCGACCCACAACTATAATATCACCTCATGGATGAAAGCATTCATTGACCGACTCTACTGCTTTTATAATTTTCAAAACACCCGCCCTAGAACCTGGTCAAGTCAGTTGGCCGGTCAAGATCGAAAAGCGGTTATAATCGCAGTTTGCGAACAAGAGAACAAGAAGGATATGGGAGTTACCCTTGAAGCCATGCGAATCCCAATTGAAGCCCTCGGATATCAAGTAATTGGGGAGCAAGCAGTATTCAGGGCTTTCGATAGGGGAAAGGTTAAAGAGGATACTGAGTCATTGGAAAGAGTGTTTACATTAGGCAAGACTTTGGCAAAATCATTAATCTAAAGAGATTTAATTTCTGGATATCAATTGCTAACCTGTCAGCCCACCGGACAGCAAAAAGCGCGCCGCCGGTGACCGGCGGGTTCGCAAAAAGAGTATAATCACAATGAAAATCACAGAAAAAATTTCACTTTACATTACAATATCAGCACTTTGCATTTTCGTCGCAAGTCATTCTTTTGCCCATAGCTGGATGGCTCCAGAAGATGAAGCGAGAAATATAAACCCTGTTGAGTTATCTGATAAATCTGTAGCAAATGGTCAAAAGATCTTTGAGAATAAATGCTCATACTGCCACGGCAATAGCGCAAGAGGACTCTCTAAAGATGATACAGGATTAGCTCAAGATACGCCAAATTTAATCCAGAGACTTGATAATCACACAGACGGTGATTTCCACTGGAAAATCATAAATGGAAAAGACGCAATGCCATCATTCAAAGACGACCTGTCTGACAATGATATTTGGAATATTATAAATTATCTTAAAACAGTAAACGAATAATAAAACTGTTGGCAAAACGTTTACGAACGCTCTCTGCGGTCGCTCTGACTCGCTAAAACTCGTCGCTCGACCAAGCGTTATGCCTTTGAGAGGTCACTCAATGAATCGTGTAATCACTACATTGATATTTTTTCACTTATTTTGCGGCCCAGCGTTTTCCGATGAGCTGAAAAAACTGAGCCTTGATGATGCCTCTGCCATTGGGACAACAATCCAAACCGATGTAACTGTAAAAACTGAGGGCAAAGGCTCGGTTAGAATCACAACGCTGCACCCCACGACAGTATGCCTTGGTGAAGTCGATGACCTGGATATTGAGAATGCGAAGCTTGTATACCAAGCCAAAGTCAAAAGCGATCTCGAAGGCTCTGCCTTTTTAGAAATGTGGGCATTTGTTGGCACAGGCCAGTATTTTTCAAAAGGAATTAATGACTCCGTAGAGGGCAAATCTGACTGGAAGTCAATTCAGACTCCGTTTCTTTTCCAGAAAGGACAGAACCCTAAAAAGGTTACCCTCAATCTCGTAATCAATGGAAAAGGCACAGTATGGATTGACGAGGTTGTTCTATCAAAGGTACCATTAAAATAAACACATTCAGAACAGTACCTTACACGCGGATGGCGATTCCGCTGCACTGTTTTCCCATCAGTGAAAGCCACGCTGCGCATTCAAAGAAGAGAAATGAAATCAACAACAACACCTTCATTTTATAGAGAAATTAGAGAAACCCAGCATGTGTGGGCTATGCAATCCAATGGTGCTTTAGTATCCTACGACAGTGAAGATGGCATTAAAGGAATTTACCTGTGGTCATCACGCGATCAAGTTTCTAAAGCTATTCAGGCTGAAGTTCAATTTAAAAATTTTCAACCACTGGAAATTCCACTCATATATTTGGAACTATTAGTCACTGAACAGTTAAATGATCAAAAATGTGTATTTCTTTTGAACTGGATCGGAAACACAAAAATGGTGTGGGAAGAAAACAAAGAGGAATTCCTGGAAAACCTCATGAAATCAATCAAAAAGCTGAAATAAGGTAATTCGGCTAACCAGGCGTTGATTCGCCGCCATGACAGGTTATCTCAATTTACAGCTATGTAAAAAGCAGCCATGAAAAAATATACCATCTATCAAATTGATTCCTTTACCAGGAAAAAATTCAAAGGTAATCCAGCAGGTGTTGTTGTAAATGCTGATGGCCTGTCTGAAAAACAGATGCTAATGATTGCACGAGAACTAAACAATTCAGAAACTGCATTTATATTCAACCAGAAAGATAAATCGTGTGACGGAGAAATACGATATTTTACTCCAACAGTTGAGGTGCCAATTTGCGGTCATGCTACCATAGCAGCGATGTATGCGAAAGCTGCTGAAGAGCACATAGAAAATGCAATATTTAACATAAAAACCAAAGTCGGCATTTTGCCTTTTGAAATACAAAAGGTCGAGAACGACATCAAAGTCTGGATGACTCAAGGAAAAATAGAAATCAAAGATTTCCTGTCGCAGGAATACCAAAACGAGTTGTTTGACAATTTAGGCATCACTAGCAAAGACATGCATCCAGACTGTCCAATACAAATTGCATCCACCGGCCATTCCAAGGTTATGATTGGCATTAAGAGTAGAAGGAAACTTAATGCCTTGACACCAAATTTTGCCGGGTTAGCCAATCTCAGCCAGCATATAAAGTGTAATGGCTATTTTGTGTTCACTGTTAACGAAGAGGGCTCGAAAATTTTAACTCATGGCCGAATGTTTGCTCCCTCTATCGGGATTAATGAAGATCCGGTTACAGGTAATGCCAATGGGCCGCTTGGTGCCTACCTGGTTTACAATAATCTCGTAAATACAGATACCGAAATATTCAATTTTTTCGGTACCCAAGGTGAAGCCATCGGAAGAGATGGAAGAGTTGAAGTCTCAGTTCATATTGAAAACAAACAACCCGTCCTCGTTAGAATTGCCGGTGAAGCTGTAATCGTATTTAAAACAACAATCAAAATATGAGTGCCCTCGCATAATTTGGCGTTTCACTCCGTTCCGCGGCGCTCCACTCGGACTCGCTCATACTCGCCGGTGAATTCCGCGTGAGCTGCGGAAAAAAAGCCTAAGTTCAGCAATTGTGCAGAATAAAACATCATGAAAAAGACTATCCTCTATCGACTATTTCGAATTGGCTCTGTTCCGAAAAAACTGCGCCCAGTGCTTGAGCGGGAGGGTATTGTTATTCTCGATGAGGGCATAGGAGGGTGGTTCGTCTCCAAACGCGTCACTGGACCTGGAAAGAGAT
>JAZBNU010000530.1:0-3605 GCA_036350815.1 Desulfopila sp. | reverse complement strand
TGTTGACAAGCCTTCTCATGGAAGAAATCCGGGCTAAGGTTTTCTGGTGGGTTCAGAGGCTGTCTGCTCTTTTTCGTCATTCCAGAACCTGTCCGGCAGCCTTCGGTTTTTCCCGAGTTCTTCCCAGCTGATCATTTCTTCATCACCCTGATCCAGACCGATTCCCGGGTTGTTGCGGAAAAAGTAGAGATGTGGTTTGAGCTTGCCCCACAGAATTCTGCAAAGAATATAGATGTTTATCGGAACAGCGGCAAACCCCATGGTATCACCGATGATCGGCAGCGAAATGGGCAGCTCGAAGCTGACCCCGGAAAAACGTGTAGACATCCAGCCGAGAGCGAAGGGAAGCGGCCAGAGGTAGGCAGCTCCATGGGTAATCATATTGAAAAAATATTTGCCGAAAGCCTCATTTGCCTGGGTATTGCAGGAGGTGTAATTCTCTTTGTCTTTGACGGCAATAGCTTTGATGGAGAGGTTGTGCATTCTGACAGCTTGAGAACGCAGCTTGTTTAAATGGGCTTTGTTGACCAGAGCAGCGAGGCGGAAAGTCATTTCTCCCAGAAGAACACACCAGATACACAGAACAAACGTTCCAACATAGAAGCCGATGATGGGTATATCGAATAACCGAAAGGGGGCAATAAGTACTGCATCGAGATAAAGATAGAGTTTGTCCAGAATTGCCATTGTTTTATATAATACTCCTTGGGACCGGCGACGTTTGCGGTCGGGTTTTGCTCTGCTAAATGAGAGTACAGTCTGTCTGACTCCACTTATACTCTTCCTGCGATGAGCTGTAAAGACTCCTCTTGGTCCTCCTATATCATACTGGTGTTCTGACCGTTTTGGCTGGCCAGGAGATGAAAAAAGGACTGGACAAATTTCCCGGAAATAACGTCTACCAGAGGAAAACGTATGCTGTCATGGCGGGAGACGCTTCCGGAGAGCGCCAGAAACAGTCCCTGGGATATCTCTCTGGCTCGTTCCCGGCAAAGAGTTTCAAAATCGCGGTTTTCATCCGACGAAGGAAGATCAAAAAAGCGACATGCCAGAGGCCTTGATGAGGCAACCATGCAGGTTTCTTTCTGGGAAAGGGGGCAGAGTAGCTTCTTGTCGTTATAGAGGCTGACAAGATCTTCCTGCTGCTGGTCTGTGATGGAACGAATTTCACGGATTGAGCGGTTAATCGTCCCGCATCTTTCAATCATGGCCAGACGTTCAGCGCTATGCAGTTTTTTGTTTACGTTGTGCATGAGGTAGGCCGCCTCGATTAATGACAGCTCCACATAGCGGCAGCAGCAGGCGGTATGGCCGGTGCCGCAGAGAGACGTTATCTCTGCCTGGTCGAGAGTGGAATCGATATCATGCAGCAATGCATCGAATTCGTTGAAAAACGGGCTGAGATCCACCAGGCTTTTCCATTCCAGTGAAGGTTCTCTGATGGTAAGCTTCCCTTCTCGTTTGCCGATCTTTCGTACCAGCCACCATTGGTAGAAATTGGCAGGTCGGGAACGCATTTTTTTGAGTTTCTGTTTTACCAACTTGCTCCCCAAACCGCGGCGGAGCAGATATGCAGAGATAATCGTACCTGTACGGCCAATGCCGTAACGGCAGTGAACATAGACTTTTTTGCCGAGATAAATGGACTCATCAAGCCAGTCGAGGGCCTTGTCGAGCGCCTGGAGCTGCGGGGTTTCCTCGTCTTCCACGGGAAGGTAATAGACTTCAAAACCGTGACCTGCTTCTATATCGTGCAGATCACAGTACTCGGCGCAGAGGTTCATAATGGCGTCAATACCTTCCGACTTAAGGTGGTCCAGATGATCATACGACATCGGTGCCGGTCCTGTGGCAAGTTTGTCGGTAACCCAATAGAGGGGGTAAGCGTTGTTGCTCATGTTCTGTCCTTGTCGTTTCCTTCCTGCCATTTTTGTTTAAACTGTTCCGCCATTTCCAGAGCGTCTGGTTTACTCTGCAGGGCCATATCCAGCAGAGGAGTGCGACCGAGCAGATAGCCGAGCAGACGCAGACGTAACTGAGAAGAGGTGCGGTCCAGGCGCGTAGTTTTTGCTTCGAGCATATCATCCTCCATGTCGACTTGAAAGCTGAAATGACGAAGGACGTCTTCCAGCATGATCAACCTCCAGGCCTTCTTCTCGGCAGTGCCGCCGCCGCCTTTGAAGCGGAACTGAATGTAGTTTTCGTCGGGACGCTCTCCGCAAAGAGTATCAACTACAGCAAAATGATAACCAAAACGGAGAAGAAGGTGGGCGTAGTCAGGGGTCACGAGGGCATAGCTGGCAAGAAGAGAGGAGGATTTCAGACTGAATATGCCACCACTGACCTGATCGAAGCGCTCCCAGTCAAGATGGAGTAAACCTTCCGCCCAGCTTATTTCTCTGTCGGTAAGTCCGTCCCACACAGCCTGAAAGGGGAAACTGCAGATATCAGCTGGAGTGACGCTCTTTTTTGCAGCAGCGCCCTGCTGCAGACCATCTCCGAGATCGAGTATCTGCATGACAATAGGAATGTCGCTTTCGAGTGTTTTGGCGCGCCGCAACCCCCTTCCTTTGGAATCAACCAGAGAGAACATCTCCTCGGTGCCTTTCTCGTGAGCATAACGGACCAGATCGTGACAGGAGAAACATTTTGCCGGATGAAAATCCGTTGATTCAGGATCTGTCAAGTTGAGAGGACTGATTATTTTCAAAAGAGGAGCAAGTCTTGTCTGAAAGGGGCTGGGTGGCTTTTCCTGCTGCTTTTCTTTCCAGGCGAGCAACTCTGGAACATCACCTTCATAGACCACGCCGCGATAGGCATCTACCGTAACAGCCATGCCGTCGGTTATGCTTTCCGATACATTTCCCAAGCCAACAATAAGGGGCAGGCCGAATTCTCGTGCCACTGAAGCAAAGTGGCTGGCCTTGCTGCCCTGTTCTGCCAGTACGGCGCCGACCTTGTAGACCAGAGGAACAAGGGACGGTGGGATCCCGGGAGTGAGCAGGATGCAGCCTGGAGGAACGTCTTCAAGCTTCAGGGGGTCTGAAAGTCGATGAATCTGTCCTGAAGCAATGCCGGCACCGGCTGCAGTCCCCATTTCCAGAAGAACTGCGGAAGGAGATACCGGTGGAGGTCCGAATTCAGTGTCTTCCTGGGGCTCGATTTCAGAGAAGAGTGTCTTAGCTCTTTGTACCGGTCTGGACTGGAGAATATAAAGATTACCCTCTTTATCACCGGCCCATTCCACATCTTGAGGGGTGCCTGTCAGTTTTTCCAGCTGCAGTCCCCAGCGAGCGAGAGTTGAGGCTGCGCTGTCATCAATACAGAGCGATGAGGCAGGTGAGCCGCGAAGATGGTCGTCTTCTGTTCTGTTGTGCAGTGGAGCGCGTCTTTTGGCCCAGAAATGTCCAGGGTCCTGCCGTGACACCAGGAAGACGTCCGGTATGGCGCTGCCGTCCACCAGTCTGGTGCCTAATCCGGAAACAGCGTTTATGACAAGACATTCGCCGCGGCAGGCATCAAGAGGGTCGAGGGTGTACATTACCCCACTGGCCTCGGCATCGATCATGGGCAGGAAAAGTGCCGCCATGGGAGTCATGCTGTCA
>JAZBNU010000529.1:0-6157 GCA_036350815.1 Desulfopila sp. | reverse complement strand
TGAATGAATATGCGTACAAGAAAAACGAGCTTATCAACAATTCTATTCAATATCTGACACTTATGCAGAATTGTTCTTAGTAACGTGAAGCCGAGGCCTTTGGACATGGATGATATCAGAGAAGTCTTGCGAGAGTGTGAGGAACAAAAAGAGGCTATCCTTAGATGTTGTGAGGATATTATTATCCTTTTTGATCAGGAAATGAAGGTTATATGGGCGAGTAGGAATGTTGCTAAAATTCAGGCTAATCCCGTGGGAATGTGCTGTCACGAGCTGTTTTGCGGCAAGGAGGCTACCTGCGCGGGGTGTAGAGTTCATATGGGAGTTCAAGGGATTTCAGGTTCCCATTTCGGCGATGAAATGGTAGTCGTGGGGGCAGGGAGCAAAGGACTTTTTTTTCGACTCAGGTCCACCCCGCTTCGGGACGGCAGAGGTGGCAAGCACAGGGTGCTGGTTGTTGCGAAAGATATAACCGGAAAGCTTCGATTAGAGAAACAGCTTCATCATGCATCAAAGATGGAGGCGATTGGGACGCTTGCAGGAGGCATCGCGCATGATTTCAACAATATTCTGACTCCAATTATGGGATATTCAGAGATTATGAGGTTAAATATACAGGATGATAAACTGGACCGGGACACTTCTCTTTTGTATCTCGACCAGATTCTTGTGGCTGCGAAAAGAGCACGCAAACTTATCGAACAGGTCCTGGTCTTCTCCAGGCACACAGAGACTAAAGAGAGCAGGCAGGCCATACATCCTATCATAAAAGAGGGGATCAAACTGATGCAGGCAACTATCCCACCATCTATTGAGTTGGTTCAGGATGTTGATACTGACTGTGGTCAGGTTTCTGTTGATCCGGTTGAAGTGCATCAGATTCTTGTCAACCTTTGCATGAATGCAATCGATGCCATGGCAGGGAAAAATGGATGCCTCAGGATTGCTTTAAAGAAATCGGATCGACCGGAGCCTGGATGTGAATGGCTGGTCTTGAGTGTTTCTGACAGTGGATGTGGAATTCCTTCTCAAAATATTGATAGAATTTTTGACCCCTATTTTACTACCAAAGAAAAGGCTCGGGGAACCGGCATGGGACTTGCCATGGTCCATGGAATTATTACCCGTCAAGGCGGAAGGATAGAGGTTGAGAGCAATATCGACAAGGGAACCACCGTCAAACTTTATTTGCCGGTGATCCAGGAAGAGGTCGAGCTGAAAAACAGTGTTGAGTCTGTAATTTTTCCCGGTGCCGATGAGCATATTCTGCTGGTTGATGATGAAGAACAAGTATTGGCTGCAACAGCGGAAATGCTCAGAAAGCTGAATTATAGAGTAACGGAAATGGCGTCCGCCCGACATGCTCTGCTGGAATTTATAAAAAGACCGGCCCAGTTTGATCTGGTGATAACCGATCTGACGATGCCGTATATGTCCGGAATTGATCTCTGTGAGAAAATAAAGGATGTCCGTGATGACATTCCTTTTCTTCTTTTTTCCGGTTACCTTGAAGATTTTTCACGTTCCAGAGCGGTGCAGGCAGGTATTAACGGCTTTTGCATGAAGCCTGTGGCTTTACCGCAATTATCAAAAAATATCCGTCAGCTTCTAGGGCCGATACGCTAGCCTGCCTCGCTCCAGGCTTTTTTCGCGGCACTGATACGTTTAAAAGCAGCGAAAATGGTTTCCGCAGAAAGCCGGCCGTCCTGTACTGCCTCCTCCACTGCGTCTATTGCTTTTTGCAGGAGAGTCTCGTCGTAGTCGAGATTGTTTCCAAGAATCACCAGATCGACTCCAGCTTCAATAGCGAGAACGACAGCCTCAAGGATGCCGTAGCGTTGAGTTATGGCATGCATCTGCATGTCATCGGTAATGATCAAACCGTTATAGTGCATTGTGGTACGGAGCATCCCTTGAATAATGCTCCGGGAAAGAGAAGCAGGATGAAGTGGGTCTAAGCCTGAATGGTAGAGATGCCCCATCATGATTGCTTCCACTTTTTTCTTCTGCACAAGGCGGTGATACGGAAGCAGTTCGTGCTGCTGCCATGTAGCGCTTATATCGACAAAACCCTTGTGGGAATCTTTGATGGAGCTGCCGTGTCCGGGGAAGTGTTTAAGACAGCCCAGTATGCCGAATTGCCGCAGCCCGTCAAGCCAGACTTCGCAATGTCTGCTGACAGCCGCGGCATCACTCCCAAAGCTTCTACCGATTTTTCCTATGATGGGATTGTTGGGTTCAATGCTGAGGTCTGCCACAGGAGCAAAGTTACAGTTTATTCCTGTTTCGGCCAATACCTTTCCTGTCGTGTGCGCCTGTACTGCTGATTCAGCAAAGCTGTTATCTCTGCCCATTTCCTCGGCGGAGGGTATTGGGGCAAAGCCGTGTTTTTCCCGAAGACGTTGGACAGCGCCGCCCTCCTGGTCCACAGCAATAAAAAGTGGTGTTTTTGACACAGACTGCAGCTCACGGCAGAGATACTGCAGCTGCTCTTTGGAGATGACATTGCCCTCTGCTGACGGCCCAGAGAGAAACCTGTCAAAGAGAATCACCCCGCCGAGGTTAGAGAGCGAAATATCCCTGGCTATCCGGCTCTCTTCAGCAGCAGTGGTTCCTCGAAATCCTGTAATGAATAATTGTCCTATTGCATGTCGTAAGTCTATGATGGTGATCTCCGAATAGTGTTTGTGTGAAAAATTATGACTATGAGCGTGCAGGGATTCCGCACAATTCTTACCTGTTTTTGCTTTCGATATCAACAGGTATCCACGAGGGGGCCCTGCGGCTCTTTTGTTTATGTATTGTCTAATACGTTGGGATGCAACGGAAAAGCGGCTGTCAAAAAAATGACTGTCGTGTCCGGGAGGAGTGGCTCAAGGTGGTGTCAAAATCATGACATTTTTGCTGCTGCATGGTGTTCCAGGTGAAAAATACAGCAGAAGTGAATTATTAGGGTAATGCAAAGTCTTCTATCTTACCTGAATATAAAGATAAAGTATAACATGTGACCGTTTTTGGTTCGGTTTTGTGGTTTTTGGAATGATGTTTGCAATGACTTTACTGGAAAGTTCAAAAAATCATTAAAGATTTTCAGTAAAGATGTCGAGAACACATTAAGATGACAACGTGAAAAAATATTCTTTTGAGGTTTCTACATGACTATGGCGGCAAAATTATCACTCGTTGAATCTGCGGTGCAACAGCTGGCGGATATTGACCGGGTCATGGTTGAGCTGGATCATTTCAAGAAGCAGACTGAAAGACTCGATATGATAAATCGTCTCCATGCGCGTGTAGCTGGAGTATTGAGTCTGTCTGGGATGATTGAGGCCTATTCAGTGTGGTTGATGCCTCTGGTAGATCATGAACTGATTGGGTACAGTAACGGTTCACGGCGGAAAAAGCACTTGTTCTGTTCAGGACATGGGCCCAACAGGCGGAGAGCTATCACATTTGCAGAACAGCTTATTGATGCAGAAGAGCAATGTGAGGGAGTTTTCGTTGATGAAGGCGGGTATCATGCTCACAAATGGTTGATTGAGAGAAGCGACGGTGCCGGACTTCTTCTGATCTTAAAAGACGGCAGTAGATTGAGTAAAGAACAGTTGGAAATCATTGGTGATTCCCTCGCTGCCCTGAGCGACTCATTGCAGCGGGCTCTGGACTATGAAGATCTTTTTGAGCGAGCCAGTCATGATCCTTTGACCGGCCTGGCCAACCGGAGAGTATTTGAGGAGCGCATCCCCGGCATGATGGATAGTGCTCTGCGATATGGTAATCCGTTGACAATGTTATCTATGGATCTTGATAAATTCAAGGATATCAATGACAACTTAGGACATCTGGCTGGGGATGAAGTTCTGCGTTCTGTCGCAGAGGTTCTGCGAAAAGCTGTGCGTTCTTCGGATCTTCTGGTGCGAATGGGTGGCGATGAGTTCGTTCTTGTTCTTGATAATACCGATAGAGTCCAGGCCCGGATCTTGGCTGAGCGTCTTTGTAAGGCGGTTGATGAGCTTGATATCTGGGCTGACGTGAAAACGAAACTGGGAATCAGTATAGGCCTTGCTCAGCTCGATGCAGGAGAAACCTTGCCGGATTGGCTCGAGAGAACCGACGATATTTTGTATCACGCCAAAGCTGGAGGAAGATCGCGGGTGGCAATGCGATAACAAAGAAGATTAAAAAAGTAAAAAAAGTTCAAAAGGCGGCCGGAACAGGGCCGCCTTTTTTTATACCGTTCACTCAGAATCAGTCGATTTCTGAATAATCGGTGAGGTTGATAGTCAGTGGTATGGCATGAAGGCCACTGCTTTTCTGCTGTGTATAACCAAGGTTCCAGTCTGAACACCGCGCAACATCTCCCAGGTCGGCCTCGATTGTGGTGACCAGGCCCTGTAGATCGATAACAGGGTGTCGGGAAAAAACTGTTGGCAGTCCTTGGGTCAGGTTACAGGCCAGACAGTGCCCGGGACGTTCTTTGAGCTGCATTTCCAGATAGATGGCGTTATCGTTACAGCCCCGGTAGGAGAGACTAATATCGTATGCACCTTCCTCAGCGTCTCCGAGCAATGCTTCAAAAAAATCATCTGCCCGGGTTGCCGGGAAAAGTTGCTGGAGATAGTGCGGGGTGAACAATGCGTCAATGGCGTTTTTCTTCATGGCTTTCTGACCCTTTTAGAAGAATTGGAATCATGTATAATGGAGCAGGCTCCGCTCCTCCGGTCGCAGGTCTCGACCAGGAGTCCAGGCGGCATTCTGAGTGGATACCAGCCTGAACCACTCTTTTTTCTGGAGAAATCCAGCTTCCCTTTACGACAGTATCGTCTGTGTTTTCTCTTCATCTGCCTGGATCAAAGCGCAGCAACGAGAGCGTTGTGATAACTTTGGCGGATTAATATACTGTTATTGTCGTCTTTGTCAACCAACGTTGCAGGCCTGTTGGTGCTGTGGTACAGTAGCCTGGATTTTTTGAGGATGGCCGTAACGGCTCAGGCAGAGAATGTGGCGGTATCACAATGATATTTGTTGCTTGAGCGGTACCCATTTCAATGGAACACCCTTATATGAGCTGCTTATGCAAGAACAGATCCCTCAACAGCCTGAAAAGAAGCCCGGTGGCAGCAATGGAGAAGACCTCAATGCCCAGCAGCTTGACGCCGTTACAACGCTAACCGGTCCTGTACTGGTTATAGCCGGTGCCGGAAGTGGAAAAACCAGGACCCTGGTGTATCGTGTTGCTCATCTGATTAATGAAGGTGTTGCTCCAGAACGAATTCTTCTGCTCACCTTTACCCGCAAGGCATCCCAGGAAATGCTCTGGAGGGCCGGTCGGCTGTTGAATGATTCCCGCAGCAGAGTTGTCGGGGGTACGTTTCACGGCATTGCCAACATGCTTCTGCGCCGATATGGAGCATCCCTCGGTTTCGGCCCTTCGTTCACCATTATTGACCGAGCTGATGCTGAAGGCATCGTTAACCTGCTTAAATCCTCTCTGGAGCTGAGCGGCAGGGAGAAACAGTTTCCTTCAAAACGAGTGCTTCTCAATATGATCAGCGGAGCGGTGAATAAGTCAAGAGCGCTGGATGATCTTGTTTTTGAACAGTACAATCATTTGAGTCATCATCTCGATGATATTCTTACTTTACAAAAACATTATTCTGCCTTCAAGATAGATCACGGTCTGATGGATTACGATGACCTGCTGGTCAACTGGAAGCGTCTTCTGGAGGAAGATGGCGCTGCCCGTCAGGCAATTGCCGCCTCGTTTTCACATATCATGGTTGATGAGTACCAGGATACCAATCTCATCCAGGCGGAAATTGTCCGCCTTCTGGCCTATGGACATGAAAATGTAATGGTGGTGGGGGATGATTCTCAATCCATTTACTCTTTTCGTGGCGCCGATTTCTACAATATCATGCGTTTTCCCAAGCTTTTTAATGAGACCCGCATTGTCAAGCTGGAAGAGAATTACCGTTCTACTCAGCCCATCCTTTCTCTCACAAATGATATCATCAGAAATTCCACCGAGAAATATAGTAAGACTCTCTTTAGCCGGATAGAGGGTGATCGTCTGCCGCAACTCTATGGCGGAAGTGATGAACGTGCCGAAGCACGTTTTGTCGCCCAGAAGATAAGTGCCTTGAACGCAAAGGGA
>JAZBNU010000528.1:0-4501 GCA_036350815.1 Desulfopila sp. | reverse complement strand
GAACGTTCCTGCCGGGTAAAGAGCTCAGGTGCTTTTTTCGGGCGAATGCTGTATAAAAGAGATATGATATACCGCAGTTCGAAATCTTCTTTTACAAGAAGATTTCCTAATATCATCAACACAACACGCTCATGGATTTATTGTGTTTTTTTTAAAATCAAGCGATCGCGGTTGCTGCTTCAGGATTTTTGACAATGAATTTTGAAAACTGGCTCCTCTTTTCTTCCATAGCACTGGTGGCGACTGTCACTCCAGGGCCCGCTGTTCTGCTCGTTGCAACGCACACTATGGCATACGGCAGCAGACGTGTTGTTTTTACCATTCTCGGTAATATTAGCGGGCTTTTTGTCATGTCACTTTTTTCAGTACTGGGGCTCGGCGCCCTGGTGCTCTATTCTTCCACAACATTTACACTTATCAAGGGACTCGGAGCGCTCTATCTCATCTATCTTGGTTTCAAACTGTGGAGAAACGGCTTTTCATCCCAAGTGGTTCAAGCAGGCACCATTACTCCTCACTTCGACAAAAGCCGAAAGGCGATGTACTCCCAGGGGCTGATGGTCGCCTTGAGCAACCCCAAAGCCATAGCATTTACCACAGCGCTCTTCCCCCATTTTATTGATCATCATGCACCTCTGTATCCGCAATTTACCATCCTCGTAATTACCTTCATGGGATACTCTTTTCTCTGCCTCTCTTTTTACGCCCATATAAGTGCAACAACACATCGCAGCGTAAAAAACAGCCGCCTGGAAAAAGTGGTGAGCCGTCTCTTTGCCTCTCTTTTTATCGGCTCCGGAATCGCACTTGGTACAACAGCATGAGGATGAGAACATGAACGAAGTCAGTGACACTGAACTGAAAAAAGTTATTGGTGACTTCCTGGAAATGGGATATGTCGACAATATTGTTTCCATGTTCAGAAAAGAGCCGCAATACCTAGACTGGACCGGGGAGCTGCTTCAAGACGAGAGGTTCAATGTGCGACTTGGTCTCACTATTCTTTTTGAAGAACTCGCTGATCTGAACCCCTCTCTCCCTGCTCGCGCGGTTCCTTCATTGAAAAAACTGCTCAAAAACAAATCAGCCCTAATACGAGGTGAAGCCATTGGTATTCTCGGCATAATTGGCACCAAAGAGACACTGCATCTTATCACGGAAATGAAGGACGACCCAAGCCCCCAAGTGCGGGATATGGTCGCACTTGCCCTGGAAGAGAGCACATAAACGGAAGAGAATTTTACCATGTCTATTAGAGTCATAGCACAGGAAGTATACAAGAGCCAGCAACGGGTCCATTCTTTAGAGGAGCAGCTTTCTCAAGCCGACTATAAGGATCAGGACCCCATCAAAGACCAGCTCAGACAGGCAAAAGCCGAGCTAAAGGTGCTGCAGAATATGCTCAACAACAAAAAAAACCAGAGCAGCAAACCACAAAGCCGCTTTTCCCGCTGATGGCGAATGCGTCACTTCATTTCGCCTCCTCCCACTCTTTCTCTACAGCCGGGATTGCCGTGGATGCGCTGCACGGTGATACCGGCCGGCCTTTGGCGAACATCATTTTCACCACTCCTTCGCTTCCCTCCCTGATGTTGACGACCAGCTAGAGTATTGTTGTTTACAAGAACTGCTTTTCAGAGGTATAATGTCCGTTTTTCGCCAAAAAACATAAACACCCAGTGCGAGCAAGGAGAAAAAGACAATGGAAAAACAGATGATTATATCTGTAATGTCAAAAGACAGACCAGGCATTATTGCCGAAGTAACCGGAGCGATATTTCAGCTCAACGGTGACCTGGCTGATCTAAGCCAGTCAATTCTGCGCGGTTATCTTACCATGACGCTGCTCGCTGCTTTTCCGGAGGAAGTCACGCCACAGGATGTTCATTCAGCAATTGCACATGTCAAATCAGGAAACAGGTACGATGTCATCGTCAAATCCATGAACACCCCAGTGGACATGGCTCCAACAGCACTGCCGGCAAAAACCTATATTGTCACTGCTCAGGGCGAGAACAAAAGCGGCCTGGTGTATGGTATCAGTTCTTTTTGTTTCGAGAGAAATATTAATATTCTTGACCTGTCAACCACCCTGACCGATGGCTGCTACACTATGATTCTGCAGATCGATCTCAGTGAAATCGACTCCATCAAAGATCTGCGCCAAGACCTTGATAAGTACGCCGAAAAAGCCGGCATGCATGTAATGATGCAGCATTATGATATCTTCAAAGTGACCCACGAAGTCACTCTGATATAATATTTCACCGGAGAATAACCATGCTACGCTCGGACCAAATCCTTG
The DNA here is from genome assembly GCA_036350815.1 of Desulfopila sp. Lineage (GTDB taxonomy): Bacteria > Desulfobacterota > Desulfobulbia > Desulfobulbales > Desulfocapsaceae > Desulfopila_A. The sequence goes on along the minus strand of JAZBNU010000528.1, from coordinate 2,196 downwards.
CAACCGTTGAGATGATACAGAAGGAAAATCTTGACGTCCGCACCGTCACCATGGGTATCAACCTTCTTGACTGTCGCAGCGGAGATGTACGGACAACCTGCGATAACATTGAGCGCAAAATCCGCCTGCTGGCGGAAAATTTTGTCCCGACTTGCGACCGAATAGGTAGGAAACTCGGTATTCCGGTTGTCAACAAACGAATTTCGGTCACACCGATTGCTCTGGTTGGACAAGGTTTCAAACGCCGAGAATTTGTCGAACTGGCTAAATGTCTCGACAAGTCCGCAGGAATTGCCGGCGTCGATATTCTTGGCGGTTTTTCCGCCCAGGTGGAGAAAGGCCTTACCGAGTCCGACAGAGAATATATCCTTTCTATCCCCGAAGCCCTTGCTGTAACTGAAAAAGTGTGTGCATCAATCAATATAGCCAGCAGCCAGAAAGGAATCAACATGGATGCTCTGGTCATGGTTGGTCAGACCGTCAAAGACCTTGCAGAAGGCACACGCGAATCAGGGGGCTTTGGAGCGGCTAAATTTGTGGTCTTCTGTAATCAACCGGGTGACAACCCTTTTATGGCAGGAGCGATTCACGGCACCGGTGAAGCAGACGCGGTATTAAACGTTGGCGTCAGCGGTCCCGGCGTCATTGCCCGTTCGCTGGAAAGATTAATCAGCAACAAGGGTGCTGAAAATCTGCTGCTTGATGACCTCGCCGACGAAATCAAACAGACAACTTTCAGGGTTACCCGCTGCGGTGAACTGGTGGGCAGACAGGTTTCCCGAGAGCTTGGAATCGAGTTCGGTGTTGTCGACCTTTCTCTGGCTCCAACCCCCACCATTGGAGACAGCGTCGGAGAGATTCTTCATATTCTGGGCGTTGACGCCATCGGCGCCCCCGGATCAACAGCAATAGTGGCTATGCTCAATGATGCCGTAAAAAAGGGCGGTATCTTTGCCGGCAAAGCTGTCGGGGGACTCAGCGGCGCCTTTATTCCTGTTATGGAGGATGCCGTACTGGCGGATGCTGTCGGTAGAGGAGAGCTCTGTCTGGAAAAACTTGAAGCCATGACATGCGTCTGCTCTGTAGGGCTGGACATGATTGCAATCCCCGGCTCCGTAGATGCTGATACCATCTCTGCCATTATCGCAGACGAGATGGCCATAGGCATGGTCAATAATAAAACGACAGCTGCCCGCCTCATTCCCGTCCCGGGGAAAGAGGCCGGGGAACATGTCAGTTTTGGCGGACTGTTTGGTGCCAGCCCCATCCTGCCGGTTCGCAATGTCGGCAAATCAAGCCGTTTTGTTTCATGGGGTGGACGAATACCGGCCCCGGTACACAGTTTTAAAAACTGATAGAATCGCAAAAGGAACTTTCCTTCCTCTTAAGTGCGGCAAGGCCTGAGATGAATCATTCACCCTGTCAGGGAAGAGACAGCTCCAATATACTACCAGGAACTGCGTATGCTGATTCTGCTTTCTCCTTCAAAAACTCAAAAAACAGGCGGTGACTATCCCGATTTCAGCGTGCCGGAACATCTGGAGAAAACCGAAAACCTGGTAAACACACTCAAGAACTGCACTACTGCCGAACTGGGTGATGTCATGCAGATCAGCGAGAAACTGGCGGAAGCAACCCAGAAAAGATATGCACATTTTCTTTTCCCCCCGCAACGCGGATATTGCGGCCAGGCCCTGCTTACTTTTCGCGGTGATGTTTTTTCTGAGATTGATGTCGATCACTATCAGAAAGAAGATTTCCTCTTTGCCCAAAAGCATCTTCGCATCCTCTCCGGGTTATACGGCATTCTCAGACCCCTGGACCTCATCCAGCCGTACCGTCTGGAAATGGGCGGAAAGTTCCGTACACCGGAAGGCGAAACTCTTTATATGTATTGGCGAGAAACCATAGAAAAGAGCATTATAACCCACCTCGAAACCATCAACGCCCGTGAGATCATCAACCTGGCTTCAAACGAATATTTTAAGAGTATACGTGCAGATGCCATTAAAGTTCCGATCATCAATGTCTTTTTCAGGCAACACAAGAACGGCAACCTCCGGACCATCGCCATTCATGCCAAAAAGGCCCGAGGTGCTCTGACAAATTACATCATTAAAAATCGGATACAAAACAGCAGCGCTCTGACGGATTTCCATTTTCAAGGATATGTTTACGCCAAAGACCTCTCCAATG
>JAZBNU010000527.1:0-26299 GCA_036350815.1 Desulfopila sp. | reverse complement strand
CTGCTTGGGAAAGACGGGAAGGAAACAGGTGTACGGTTTAAAGGCGAGCTTTTTGATATATCACGCGGCGGGGTTTCATTTTTCATGCGCGTTTCCAAAAAGAAGAACGCTGATATGCTGTTTGGCAACAAGATCAGAATCACACTCCCAACGGGTGGCGGAAGACAGCAGGATTTTAGCGGGATAATTGTCGCGGTTCGGGGGCATCACGTTGTGAGCAATGAATATTCGGTGCACGTACGTTTTGCAAGTCAACTTGCTTCTCAGAAATTTCTGGAGATCATAGGTGGAACATGATGAGAAGGAGTAAAGCAGCAGAGAGCGGGGGATATCCAGCGCCATGATACCTACAGTTGCCCAGTTTTATCAAAAACATCTGCCGGATGGAGTTGTGCGTGACAACATGTACACTGCCGCATGCCCTTTCTGTCGGAAAGACAAAGACGGAAAGCAGGGAAATCTTGTAGTTTTCCTCAATAAAGCCAGTTTTTTTTATGGATATTTTCGGTGCTCCAATCAATGTGTGGCGGGAGGGTTTCAGCAGTGGTTTGCAACACTAGCCGGTGTTGAAAGTGATACGCTTTTCGATTCAACGGAAGAAGATCTATTCTTCCAAGAGCAGGCATATCCAGAAAAAAACATCAATATCGAAATTGATGGTTTTTGTACAAAGCGAACCCTGGAAAAGCTGTCATTTTTTACCGAGGCTGGAGTGGGTGAATCTGTTCTGAAGCATCTTAATGTTGGTTATAATGGAAGGTACCTGGTCTACCCATACTTCCAGTCGGATGGCAATGCCTATTCTGCTCGATGTGTTCACCCTGAAAAAAATGATGACTATTTCTGGTACGGAGACGCTGCCTTTGGCGCGGGTGTAACGGGGATGTTTAATGTCGCAGAAATTCAGCGCTGTGCGGGTGGTGCTCTTTTTCTCTGCGAGGGAGAAGAAAACCTTCTGGTGATTAAACAGCTCGGCTTTCCAGGAGCGGCATACTTCGACAGGACTTTGCTTGAAACACTGGATGTTCGTCTTTTCAGTGCTATAAAAACCCTATTCATTGTTCCCTTAAACAGTATTGAATCGGAAAATGCCGCTCGGGCGGCGGCCGCAAAAATAGGATTTAAAGTCCGTATTCTGCGATGGGAGCGTACTTTACCGAGAGATTATACTCTCAGGCAATACGCTATAGACAGTGGCCAATCTTTTGCTAAAAAATTCGGAGAAATGTTCCTTTCCGCCAAACCTTTTTCCCCCTTCACCGCTCCACGCAAAGAATACAATCGGTTTGTCGCCAATGTTGCCGCCGCAGCCGATGAAGAGTACAATCAATTGGTCTCAGGTTTCAGCCAACTTGATGAAAAGATAGGAGGAATCCATGGAATAAGCATTTTAGGGGGAGGTCCCAAAGTAGGCAAGTCATGCTTTATGATCCAGATTGCCACCGAGATGGCGGCGCGCAGGATTCCCGTTCTGTATTACGATTTTGAAAATGGCCGCCAGAGGGTATATCAGCGTACGTTTTCCCGAATGGCACGTATTGAGGTGGCAAGACTCCATTCTGTGGACTTGACTGCTGAGGAGAAGAGGCGTCATCGGGAGGTGAGCGTTAGATTTGAGAAACTACTGCGCTATTTTAAAGTCGTGAATGACAGAAAAGTTTCTCCTGAACTGATGCGCAGACATATAGATTTTCTCCGCCATGAAACAGGCAATGAGTATACTGTTGTCGTCATCGATAGTCTACACAAGCTTCCCTTCAAAGATATATCAAGGATGCGCAGCGGTATTGATGGTTGGTTGCGCCAGATGGAATCCATTCGCGACGAGCTGAATGTTTCGTTTCTGGTTGTCTCGGAATTATCTCGGGGGGCGGGCGGCTCCTATGATGAGACTCCGCACATGGGGGTTTTTAAAGGATCAGGCGATATAGAATACAGTGCTGACAATGCCCTGGTCCTCCTCCCTCAATGGAATCATATGGAGGAGGAGATTGCAGAGAGAAAAAACAGCCTGTGGTTGGTTGGCAGTCGAGAGCATAGTCCGGGGCTCGTGGGAAGATACGTCCTCGATTACCCTTTCTGGGGGTTTCGTGAGGAACTTGTCTCGATGAACGATTGAGATTATTATGTGGTTACAGGAACTCCCTCCTCTGTACACCAGTTTCGCAAACTTTTTAAAGCCTGCTCGGCTCTGATCTGGCCTCGCAGTTTTTTGGCAATTTTCCCTTGCAGAGGTGGAAAAAGGCTGAAATTGACGTTGGAAGGTTGAAAGTGTTTGCCGCTCGGGGTCGTGAGGTGATTGATCAGAGCTCCAAGGGCGGTATCTTTGGGCGGAACTATCGCTTTATCGTTCATGGCCAGTCTGGCGCCGTTTATTCCGGCCAGCAGCCCCATGGCTGCTGACTCGATATATCCTTCAACACCGGAGAGTTGGCCGGCGATGAGGAGGCTGGAGCAATGGCGCAGCTGCAGGGTCGGCAGCAGCAGTTCAGGAGCACGGATAAAGGTGTTTCGATGAATGGAGCCGAGACGGGAGAATCGAGCGTTTTCCATTCCCGGTATAGTCCGGAAGAGCTCTTTTTGCGCCGTGTAGCTGAGTTTGGTCTGGAAGCCAACCATATTATAATGGCTTCCGCTGAGGTTTTCCCGGCGAAGCTGCACCACGGCATATGGGTCTCTGCCTGTGCGTGGATCGGGAAGGCCCACTGGTTTCATGGGACCAAAGCGGAGAGTGTCTTCTCCTCTTTCGCACATCACCTCAATGGGCAGACACCCTTCGAAATACTTTACATTTTCAAAATCGTGGAGAGGAACCTGTTCTGCTAGACGCAGGGCGGCAATAAAATCGACATACTGTTCCCTGCTCATGGGGCAGTTGAGATAGTCACCGGGACCATCATCGTAACGGGATTTCTGATAAACAATATCTCTGTTAAGAGAGTCTTCTTCAACAATGGGCGCGATGGCATCATAAAAAGAGAGCCGCTCTGCTCCGGTGAGACGGCTGAGGCTGTCAGCCATGGCATCTGATGTGAGCGGTCCCGTTGCCAGAATGTACGGCGTGGCATATGTTTCCGGCAGATGCATTATTTCTTCTCTGTGTATGGTGATATGTGGGTGCTGCTGCAGTGTGGAGGTAATGTCTTCTGCGAACAGCAGACGGTCTACGGCCAGGGCTTTTCCGGCCGGTACCGCTGTCCTGGCAGCTGCATAGAGTACAAGGCTGTTGAGTATTCTCATTTCCTCTTTCAGCAGCCCTACCGCAGAGGTAACTGCATCCGAGCGGAAAGAGTTGCTGCACACCAGTTCTGCCAGAGATTCGGATTCGTGGGCAGGACTGAACCGTGCTGGCTTCATTTCGTAGAGTGTGACGGTGCATCCGGCATTTGCTGCCTGCCAGGCAGCCTCGCAGCCGGCAAGTCCGCCTCCGATGATAACGATTCCGGGTAAAATTGTCATGGTGTTCTGCTCATGCTTCAAGGTTTGTATATCTCCACATTCACCTTTCTCCTGCCCCATTCCAGGGCGTCCTGATGCGAGTCGAAGTAGAGGTCTATGCGATATGGTCCTTTTATAGCACCGCCTCTGTCTTCTACAACACCCCACCCATATCCGGGGACATACATCTCGGTACCAAAGGGATAGTATCTGGTGTCAGCGGCTATAGTGCCTTTTTCCGGCAGGAAATACCAGGGGAAAAGAATGGTTCTGATGGGTATCATATAGGGCCTTTTCAGACTGTCAAACGAAAATAGTCCCTCCTGAGGCTCTCTGGGGTATGTGTTGCTGGCCGTAAGCCCGGTATACTCACGACCTTTCCCTGGACCTGCACTGACATAGCGGTTCCAGAAATCGAGATGGAAGTAGCGAGGACTACCTCGTTCCCAACTGCAACATGAGGAGCAGCCACAGTAGGCAGTCGCGGTCATCGTCAGGGTGACAGGTTTTTGTCCGCACCCACTGCATGAGAGGAGTATTGCAAGGAGGAAAAACCCGATACTGACGCGATATGAAACTCTTCGGGTCATGAAGTATTCTCCTAGGTTCTGTGGAACCATTTTTGAATTTCCGTATCTGAAAAGGTTTTGAAAACAGGTCTGCCATGGGGACAGTGACTGAAAAGATCAGTCTCTGCCATATTTGTCAAAAGGGCGTCGATTTCTTCCGGCGAGAGTTTGTCTCCTGATTTTACCGCTGCTTTGCAGGCCATAGTGGCAAGAATGTCATCCAATACCCCACCCGAATTATTTTTGCTGGTATCTGAACCAAAACGTTCCAGTACATCAAAAAAAACCGTCTTTCCAGTACGTTGCCCGGTAAGGGCCGGAACCGCTGAAATGACATAGGAGTTCCCGCCGAATTCCCGGATGGCAAAGCCCAGCTGTTCCAGTTCAGCACCATTGCTTTCCACCAGATGTGTCTGCAAAGGGCTAAGCTCGACGGTTTCCGGGAACAATAATGTCTGGCTGGAAACCTTACCGTTGAGGTACTGGCGGCGGTATTTTTCAAAAAGAATTCTCTCATGAGCGGCATGCTGATCAATGACGAGAAGCTCTTCACCAGCCTCACAGAAGATATAGAGGTTTTTGTACTGACCGATGACTCGAATCCCATGTTTTTGGAGCCTGCCTGCGAAATGTGGTTCTTTTTCTGGTGTACCGTCTGTCGCATCAGCGACGGTTCTCTTTATTGGCTCATGGGTCTGCAGGGGCAATGTCATCGCTGCCGGTTGGGCAAATAGTGGTGCGTGGGGATGTTTGGGAGAGGTTTGAGTTGAAGTTTTTCTGTAATCACTCCGTTGTGGATATGGAGGATCCGGTTGAGAGACTGCGCTCTGAGAAAAAACTCTATCATCATCAACTCTATCGGGAGAAGCCGTTTCGCGATGGTGGAAATAGGCTGACTTGATGGATTGCTGGTATCCGTGCATTGCGGTGATGACGCTTTGTTTGATAAATTGATGAATATCCCCGCTGTTGCGGAAACGAACTTCATGTTTTGCGGGATGCACATTGACATCAATTTCCTCCGGAGGAATTCTGAGGTGGAGATAGCCTGCCGGTGAGTGTCCCTTGAGGAGAAAGCCACGCAATCCTTCAAAAACGGCATGACTCATGAGGCGATCACGGATTGCTCTGCCATTGATGAAAAGGCGAAGACGGGCAGACGCTGTCGTGTTTTGTTCCGGCGGAATAAGAAATCCAGAGATCTTTCGGTATTCTCTGGTAGTACCATCTTCTCCGACAGGAATAAAGGAACCTTGATACTTCAGAACTGAGCGGAGCCTCTGCTCAAGGTCATGGCCGCTGTCCAGACGGATGGTTTCTCGTTGATCTACTTTGAGGGTGAATGCAGTATTTGGGCATGCCAGGGCGTAGTTTTTTACGATTTCGTCTATATGTCCGATTTCAGTGCGAGCGGTGCGAAGAAATTTTTTCCGTGCCGGTGTTCTTCCGAAAAGATTGCGTACTTCGATAATTGTACCAATACTGCATCCTGTCTCATGAACGCTCTGGAGCAGACCGTAGTCAAATACAACTTTGCTTCCCAGGCTGTTGTCTTCGGTACGGGAAATGATGGTCATTTTGGAGACTGACGCAATGGATGGAATAGCCTCGCCACGAAACCCCAGGGTGTTGATAGCGACCAGATCGTGGTTTGCATGTATCTTCGATGTTCCGTGACGCTCAAAGCTGAGCAGAACGTCATCTTCATCCATGCCGGTACCATTGTCGAGGACGCGGATAAGGCGTGTACCGCCGCCTTCTGTTTCGATTTCTATACGGTCGGCTCCGGCGTCGAGGCTGTTTTCCACAAGCTCTTTGACTACGGAAGCAGGCCGTTCAACAACTTCTCCGGCGGCGATTCGGTTGGCGATCTGCTCCGGAAGTATATGTATTTTAGCCATGCGGAAATGAGTAGTTGATTGTTTTAATCTTAGTGGTAATGTAGCGGTAACATACTGTGATCGTATCTTTTATAGGTACGTATGTTGTTTTTTCCTGAAGATTGAGAGAATGTTGTTTCTCTTGAGTAATGTTGTACTCCTCTCTGAACCTACCATACTTTCTTGAACAGTGTCAGCGCAAAAGAATCCAAAAACCGGGAAGCAGCAGATAAAAGCGAATAATACCAGAAAAACCGTGCGCAGGAAACCCTATGGTGAGAAGCATATTATAGGCTTTCTTTTTACGATTTGCATACTTCTTACAGCTTTTCTAGCTGCCCTGCTGAGTGCGATGGTGGCTCTCAGAATACCCGATATCCGTACTGTGTCTCAGTATAAACCTTTGCAGACAAGTTATATTCTGGATCGTCATGGCAATGTCCTTGAAAGAATCTATACCGAAAACAGAACGCTTGTTTCTCTCTCTCGCATGCCGGAATTGTTGCCGCAGGCTTTTGTGGCTGCAGAAGATGGCCGTTTTTTTGAGCATCCCGGTTTAGACTTTATCTCTGTTATACGAGCAGCTTCCGTTAATATCAAACGAGGCGGCAGGGCCCAGGGTGGTTCCACCATAACCCAGCAGGTTGCCCGTTCTCTTCTGCTTTCACGAGAGAAGACCTATCTTCGCAAGTTTAAGGAAGCTATTCTTGCCTGGCGGATTGATTCTCTCTTGAGCAAAGAGGATATCCTCTATATCTATCTCAACCAGATTTATCTAGGAGAGGGTGCCTATGGTGTGGAGGCAGCTTCGCAGGTGTATTTTAATAAACATGTTCATGAACTGAGCCTGGCTGAAATTGCTGTTTTGGCCGGATTGCCGCAAGCGCCCAGTAGATATTCACCTTTAAAGAATTACGCTGCCGCCATCAAGCGACAGCGATACGTGCTCAACAGAATGGCCGCGGATGGCTATATCGATACCGATGAGGCACGCAGAGCGTTTGAGCAGCAGCTTCAGCTTGCCGGCACTCAAGACAGTCGGCAGCTGGAAACAGGATACTATAATGAGATTGTGAAAAAACGGACAAAACGATTCTTGCGGCAGTCGCTTTTTCATTCCGGGATAAAGATATATACATACCTTGATGCCAACCTCCAGGAAGCAGCTGTTGAAGCACTGCGCGCCGGGGTCATGGCATCATTTGGTCGCCAGGTTCACTTCAAAAAGCACCAAAACGGTGCACAGGCCCCGCAAGGTGCCTTGGTCAGCATTGCTGCATGCAGTGGAGAGGTTCGTGCTCTGCTGGGCGGCACCGATTTCTCTGCGACCCCTTACGATCGAGCGGCGATGGCGAGAAGACCTGCCGGTTCGGCATTTAAGCCTGTCATTTTTAGTGCAGCACTGTCCAATGGCTGGAATAGCAGTTCTCTTATCTTAGATGGTCCGCTCGCGATTGCCGGCGGGGCTCAAGGAGTATGGCGGCCTCAAAATTATTCCGGAACGTATCATGGCAGGGTAACCCTAAGTGATGCGCTGGTCCATTCCTATAATACTGCCGCTGTACGTCTTTTGCAGAAGGTTGGCCTGAATCCCGTTCATTCATTGAGCGAAAATATGGGAATTACCTCTGAGATGCCGGGGGATCTTTCGCTGGCACTGGGTTCGGTTGATGTAACTTTGCTCGAACTGACGGCTGCCTATTCTTCTTTTGTGTGCAACGGAGTCTATAGTGCACCTGTTTTCATTCGAAAGATCGAGGGAGCAGACGGTTCTTCCTTATACCAGGGGAAATCCATACAAAAAAGAGTGTTGACTGAGCAGGTCGCAGCTGAAACGAAAATGATGCTTTCTCGCGTTATAACCGAAGGAACTGCAAGTCGTGCCGCTGGTTTGCCAGGTCCAAGCGGTGGAAAAACAGGTACTTCGGATGATAACAGAGACGCCTGGTTTATTGGCTTCCACCATGATACCATTGGAGGGATCTGGGTTGGTCATGATAAGAACCAGAGTCTCGGCAATGGGGAAAATGGTGGTAGGACGGCAGCTCCTATATGGTTTGAATATATGGAAAAAAGCAGTAAGTTCCGTTGATTCTTACATGAGCTTCGGACAAGGGAGAAAAGCGCAGAATGATCTTTTACCACTCCGTTTCCCTGCTCTTCTGTAAAGATTCCGTGAGTTCTGAAGCAATCGACGCTACTCTCTCTTGTTGTTCTCTTTCACTTCAAACGTTCATATTCAAGAGCGGGGAGAGGACCAGTCAAAAGCCACTCTGCTCCCGTAAAACTGGATATTTCTGCTCATCTCAATGATTGAACAGCATGCTCGAATATGCTATTGTGAAGTGTGAGAATGATCAGGGAAAGACCTCAAAAATGATTCGTGTCTGCGAGCAGATCCCATCCATTTATAAAAGTTTGCTCATCTTGATATATAACTATTTCCACAGGAAGAAAGATTCTATGAATACTACACTCATAACAACAGTAACCGGTCCAGACAGCCTTGGTATAATCAAGTCTCTGGCCGAAGCAACTCGGGGGTTAGGCGGGGAGTGGATCAGCAGTAAGGTAATGAAACTTGACGGCCGGTTCGCTGCCTTAATGAAAGTCATTATTGAAGAGAGCAAGGAAGCACAGTTGAGAGAAGAGCTGGACAGGCAGTTTCCGGAGCTTGACTTCAGTTATGCAGAGCCACGGGATTCAGGCGGTGTACCGCTTACAATCATCAACCTTGAAATTGACTGCAAAGACAGGCCGGGTCTCACCAAAGATATAAATACTATCCTTTCTAATCTTGACCTGACCGTTGAAAACATGGAATTCAACAGAATGCATGTTTCAAGTATTGGTGAAGCTGTTTTTAATGCTAAACTGGCGCTAGCCGTCCCGGAAGGAACCAGCAGTGAATCGCTTGCCGACGAAATAGAATCACTCTCCGATGATGTCAGAGTGAATGTCGTCTAGTCTGTTTTTCACCGCAAATCGTTTCCTGAAGTAGAAGTAGTCACAAACTTTTTTTTGATTACGCATAATCCTCAGCTATGATCTTTTGTTCGGGAGACAGATTTAATTTTTCTAAGAAAGACTGAGGGGACTGATCGGAGTCTGCGCTTACTTTTTTTCACGTTGTTTTGTGAAAATAAATCTGTATCCCGTATTCGAGGAAAAAGCCCTGGAAGATGCATTCTTTCAGGGCTTTTAGGTTGTTGTTTATTTTTATCCTCCAATCAATGGAGGGATACCTGGTATCATACCAACAATTGCCATCGCCAGTGTGCTGACAATAAGTGCCATCCCGGGGATGATAAGGCGGTCTCCAATGCTCAATTGCTTTGGACGTTTCCTGTCACCAATAAGGCCGTTATTGTCGAGAAACATTGTCAGAGCCCAGCCGAACACCGGATTGACAACCGCTGAAGAAAATATGCATATACCTGAGGCTTGAGTATCTTTGGAATCATGCACCATTTCCATTCCAGCTTCAAGCAGTGGCAGATAGACCCCAACCAGCAGGGCTATACCAAGGACGGGTCGCCAGACAGCAATATCCATGGGGAAGCCGGCTATGGCAACAGTTATGGAGAGGATACCGGTGAGAATCGCTCCGCCGGGTATGGGACGTTTGGCGATTGCAGCTGGAATCATATATGTTCCCCAGGAGGAAGTAATGCATCCGCTCCCAAAAAAAGCCGATGTCACCTGACGAAGCGAACAGCCGATCATGGTGTCGTCGACATCCATGAGCACCTTTTTGGCTTTTTTGGGGTAATTCATCTCTTGGAAAATTCGATGGCCAAGAAAATCCGGAGACCACATGGCTACTGCAAGAATTGCAAATGGTAAGGAGGAAATAAAGTGCGAGATCCCGGGCATTCCAAGTTTCCAGCCTGTATCTTCACCCCACCAGTAAAACGGATTAAAACTTGGCAGTCCTGGTGTGGTGGTGAATTCAAAAGGTGCACCGAGAACGAGTGCGACAATTGCGGCGAGTGACGAACATATAGGAATGGCCAGCCATCTTTTTTTCACCCGGGCAAGATATGCATAGAGCATCAGGTTGGCAATAAGTATGGCAAAGCCGACATATCCCAGCTCAATACCCGTAGACCACTCCTGGATAGCTTTTACCTGTCCAATGGTACCGATGGCTCCGAGGTAAACCAATAGTCCGCCTGCCACCCCCTGGCTGGTCACCTTCACCAGGCGGGATCCTCCCTTCGTAACACTGAGAACAAGGCCAAAAACTGCGATAAGTATGGCAAGCGCCAGCGGATGGGTTCCCGATATCGCCATAAGCGGAATAAGAGGCATCATCGGCCCATGAATACCTGGAAGATTTGCCCGGGGATTGAAAATTCCTGAGAAAAGAATAACAAACAGCAGAGACACTACCAGCATGTCAACTCTGACGTTTTCTACAATAAAGGCCTGATCCAGGCCATAGGCGTTTGCAAAGGCATTTGTAATCGCCGTGCACATTACAGTTAGACCGATTGTCCCTGCAATAGCCGGAATCAGGTCCTCAAAGGCGAAGCTGAAATCTCGTCCCGGCAGGTTGATGCTCCACCGCTTGGGCGACATGATGGTTAATTCATGGTTAAGGTAATCTGCCCGCGAGGCAAACTCCTTTCGCGGCTTCTTCAGCTTGCGGTATTCTGTGTTTTCTGTATTTTGCATAGTGCTCTTGTCCTTGATAGTCCTTTTGTTTTCCTCTTTCATCTTCGCTGTCTCCGCCTCCCTTTTGCGGAAACAGCACTATTCCAGCATTTCAGATCGGTAATTTCTGATATTGAAACGTGGAGGGCACCCTTCTTTTTCGACAAAAGCGGATAACGATCCTTCACCTTGCAAACTTTTATGAAAAAAGAGGATGTTTTTGGTATTACCATTTGGACGAGTTGTTCTGTTATTGAATAACGAAAATAACAGAACAACCGGAACAGCGGTGAGATAATACCATATTCCTTTATGTTCAGGCTAGTGCAGAGAGGTAACCTGCGCCGGGCAAGAGAAGCATAACGGGCGATCAGGCATGGTATCTGTAATAATTCAAATCAAATAGATGCACCGTTGTGGTATGATTCAAAGTGCATATGCATGTTTTCAGTAGAATTGATACAAAGGTAAGACCAAATATAAGATACTATATTTCTCAATAAAACAGTAATATATAGAAATATCTAGATCTTTATGTAGCCACATTGTGGCATTTATATATAGAGGTCATACCAAAGTTTTGGTTTGCAGAATATGCCTTGGCTTTTTCCAGTCGAGGCGAGGTTATCGTGGATGTGAATCGAAGGCTCTGCTTTCAGGGTTGTGTGATGGTTGGAAATGATATCCGGCTATCGTTTTGAAAAAAAATATCATCTGATGAATGGCACATTCAGATGATATTCTTCCAAACCGCTGTAAGACTGTTGCTGTTCTGACAGGGTTTTCCTGCGTTTTTTGATGCTTGAAGACTGAGGGGTGTTTATCCGAAAATACCTTTTAGGGTAAAGAAGAAAAACATGGCCATTATTGCACCGGCCGGAAGAGTAATGAGCCAGGATACTATAATGTTGCCGACGACACGGAGGTCTAAAGCGCCTATCCCTCGGGCAAGGCCCACGCCTAATACGGAGCCGACCAGAATATGGGTTGTCGAAACAGGCAGGCCGGTTTTTGAGGCGAGTACAACCGTAGTGGCAGCTGCCAGCTCGGCACAGAAGCCGCGAGACGGCGTCAGCTCAGTTATCCGTTTTCCTACGGTGAGCATAACTTTGTAGCCTAAAGTAATAAGACCAAGGACAATACCCCCACCGCCCAGTATCAGTATCCAGAGTGGAAGTGCCGAGGTCTGCATGACCTCGCCGCCCGAACTGACAATACTAACCACGGCGGCAAGCGGTCCTATTCCATTAGCAACATCATTGGAGCCGTGGGCAAAGGCCATGGCGCAGGCAGTGAAGAGCATCATCGGGGAAAACACCTTTTCAACACTGGCATAATGAAATTCTCTGTTTTCGCTTGGATTTTCCTGAATATTACGCACGAAAAACCAGCCAATGGCACTGGTGAGAAACCCCACAAAGATAGCGCAGGTAAAACTTTGACCGGCCGACAACTCTATATTGAGGTGGCTCAGTCCTTTAAAAAGAGTCACCAGCGAGATGATGAAACCAACAAGGAAAATATACAGCGGAGCGTATCGCTTTGCATTTTTCAAAGGGTTATCGGTGTCCAAAATCAATTTACGTGTACTCATTACCAGGAGAAAGGAGATCGCTCCTCCAATGGCGGGAGAGACGACCCAGCTGGCCACGACACTGGATACCTTTTCCCATTTAACCGCGTCCGGTCCAATACCCACAACGGCGAAACCTATCAGTGCTCCGATGATGGAGTGGGTAGTTGATACCGGCCAGCCCTTAGTGGAGGCGATCATAAGCCAGAAAGCTGCTGCCAGAAGTGAGGCCAGCATGCCGTAGACGAGAATTTCGGGATTGCCGGCTATTCCCGTAGGATCAATTATGCCTTTTCGAATTGTCGAAGTAACCTGTCCCCCGGCGAGTACTGCTCCGAGAAATTCGAAGATAATCGCAATGCAGATGGCCTGCTTGATGGTTATTGCCCCAGCCCCAACTGAAGTTCCCATGGCATTGGCGAGGTCGTTTGCCCCTATTCCCCAGGTCATGTAGAGCCCGAAAATTATGGCTAAAGTGATGAGGATAGTTCCATAGGCTGTTAGTATTTCCACGTCATTCTCCTGCGCTATTTTGACAAAAAGAGAGAAAGTCTGTCGGCGATGTTTTCCGTCTGGTCGGAAATATTGCCGACCAGCCCAATAATTTTATACCAGAACATGACATCCACCGGTTTGAGTTCCGCCTCAATGGCAAAAAGGGCTTCTCGGGTCCGCTTGATTATAGTATCGATATTGTGCTCGCTTTTACGGACGCCTGAGATAATGTTGCTGACCTTTTCGAGCTCTCTTCCACCGACGAAGCCCACTTCGACAAGCTCGTCAAGTTCTTCGATCATCTTTCTGGCTTCACCGCTTACCTCTATAGTGCCCTCTAGAAGCTCATCCAGAAAGGGTTTAAGCTCCTGGGGGACTTCCATGTCGCGATAGGTAAATATTTTTCCTATTTCCTCACATATGTCGGTAAGACGGTCCTGGTCAGCCATCAGGCTGAGCAGGTCCTTGCGGTCGACAGGGAGAAGCAGGGTATTGGGCATGTTGAGTCTAAACGTGTTCTTTATGCTGTCTGCATCTGTTTCCAGCTGGCGAATCTGTTCGCTGTATTCAAGTACTTTTTCTCTCTCCTGCTCAAAGAGAGCTTCAAACAGCTGTGGGAGCGTGCAAATGCAGTTAAACGTGACTCGCATGTGCTCTTGAATTGGTTTGAATGGCGATTTTCGTAATAAACGAGAAAGAGGACTTGTTGTTCGTATCGGCATTGTAATTACCTCTCCAGAGGTTGCGTTTCTCCACCCTCAGTTGACGGGGTCCTGGCGGAGTTTTGTCGGACTGTAGAACATCTCTAACGCAAAAGAAACAAAAAAAAGATGGTAGCTCTCTCATTTTTGACGGGTTCTCTTTTTCTCAAAAAGGGTGCAGTAGAAAGGCAGAGGAGTAATCAGTAAATCTTTTCGATGAGTTTGGTCAGGGGTTCATGGGGGAAGGCCAGGGGGATAACTGTTGAATTTACCAGCAACAGCGCCTGTGCTCCTTCCTGGTGGCCGCTGTAGATGATGTGATGTCCTTTGATGTTGCTGACATCTTTCCAATAACTGCCGAAAGGGTCCAGTGGTGTATGGCCGACAATGAACTGACTTCCCTTAGGCAGTCCGAGAAGTTTCCGGAACCGTTTGACATCCTTTTTTCTGTACCCATTGAGGTGATGCTGCCGCTGTACTCTTTTGGTCGTTATTTCCTGTATCAGATCTGGATATTCGTGGATATTGACAAGTTGCTCGAGGGATGCTTTCGACATTGGCGGAGCTGCATGGCAGGCGCAGAAAAAGTCATTTACAGCAATATACGGTAATGCATTGTGGAGCCGCGTCATGGCTTCGACATAGGATGTACCGCGTAGTTCCTGCAACCGCTGTTGCATGAGAATACCCTGGGATATTCCGTTCTTGCTTACTTCCCGGGCAAAACTATCGTGATTGCCGCGCAGATAGAAAATGTTTTCCGGAAAGAAATATTTCAGTTTTAAAAGGAGATCCATCATGATAATGGAACTGTCCATTTCTTCCATTTCATTTGCTATTTCCGAGTGAACCGCATCTCCAAGAATGACCACGCAGGCAGTGTTGGCGTAGAGGCATTCCAGAAGATAGTTTTCGGAGAGAATTTTCAGAAGATTGTCAACCTGTCCGTGAAGGTCTCCTATTATCACCGGTGTCATACCAGCGGGAAGATCAATAATACCTCCGGCCTTGTTATGCTTGTTTTTCCGGGCATAACAATCGTTTTCTATGACAGGGAGGACCTTGTCAATGAGTTTTTGCGCTTCCCTGCTGTCGAGCAGATCTATGGGACCACCGTAGATCTTTCGTATAGAAAGAAGAGCCTCATGGCGATGGGCCTCAACCTTTTCCCGATTATCCTGATCGTCTGTACGTAAGATACTGACTGTGTTTTCAGAAGTCAGTGGAGTAAGGATCAGATCTCCATTCCTGTTGGTTATCTGGAGATGACGTCCAGCTACGGAAAGGTCGAGGTCGAAAAGTTCAGCATACAGGCTGTTTTCTCTACCGATAATAACTGTTTCACCAACGCAGAGCCTGGCGAAGCCGAGAAGGTTTTTGACACTGCAGGAGACAGGGGAGAAGATAAGCCAGTTTTTCATGAAATGCTTTTTCTTTACGCCCAGAGGAATCTCTGGGTGAAAGTGAAGCAGTTGTTTTCCAAGGCTTAGCTCAAAGGTTTTACCGTCGTGAGCAATACGGCTGGGCTTGGCAATATGCTGTGCTTCGCTGCTGAGGTTGAGCCAGTTGACGGTGTGTTTTTTCAAAAAAAGGTTTTTCCAGTTTCCGCGGGTGGAAATATAGCCGGCACGCTCATTTTTGGGCAGGAGCCACGACGGTATGCTTGTATCTCCTTTTTCAACAATTCGCATGGGGAGGGAGTGAATATCCTCACGGATATATACCTGCATTTTGGCGCGGTGCAGGTACAGAGCCACCTCCCGATAAACCTCCGCCTGTCTGGTGACCATTTCAAGGGTGAGATCGTCATCCACCGGAAAATATCCTTCGTGGTGGCGATCGCTTCTTCGTTGATAGACGATTTTGGGGTTAGGGATTATAAACTCAAAGACATAGCGGTGTTTCCAGTTGGTCTGGAAAAAGTTGGTGGCAGGCGGTGGAATCCGGATTCCGGCACAGTTCAGAACAAGAGGAGGATCCGCTTCCAGCCATTCTTTGTCGAAAACAGTCAGGGCCTCTGGTATTCCTTTAAAAGGAAGACCGAGGTGAACTTCCCGGGGACGATAGATAAGGCTTTGGTTTTTCCACCATTTCTTTGATGTCAAATCGATGAACCCTTCGTTGGGCCACCCCCGTATCTGATTGATATAAAAAGTTTTACCTGCACCTGGTGGCCCTGTGACGATGAGTTGGAGAAACTCCAGGCCGATGGGTAGATGGATACCTCGTATCATCTGGGTCTGTTCTATAGGCTGGAGGAGTTTTTTGAGTATATTGGTCATTGATGGAGCATGAAAGTAGGTACGATGATACATTTCCCTCTCTGGGAACTGCTGTACGGTAAGGTACTATACACTATTGGTCTCATATGGATGAAGCATTTATTGAAAAATAATAATTACGTGGTAACATAGAGCTACAAATTCTTTAACTCTATTGGAGTTGTCTGGTAATGGAAATAATAATTGGCTCAATGCCGCCGCTCGATGCCTCAGGAGAGAAAGCACCGCTGCAGCCGAAGGGAATAATTGAAGCGCAGTTATTGCATGTACGGCCGCCGCGAAAGGGAATAGCGGGGCCATCTGGTGCAGAGAGACGGGGGAGGAAGACACGCGACCCCGTCAAAGGGCGCGTGTTGACTCTTATGGTAGCTGATGCCGAAAGCTTGCCGAAGGATATCGATAAGGCAAAATACCGCGTTTCCCTCCGGTTTCATCGTATGTGATCTGTCCGAAAACACCAAGAGCCTGTTTTCCTGAACAACCAGGCAGACAGGCTCTATGGTCGGCAGAAAAATCAGCTGTCGGTCAATACGTGTTCATCGTCCATATCCCGCAGGGACAGGTGTCAGCGCAGAAACCGCAGGCAATGCATTTCCCGTCGTCTGAGACATACTCATAGTCTGCTTTGAGAGGGGAGCCGGCGACGCTCTCGAGTACAATTTCTTTTCTACTGATCGCGCCGGTGGGGCAGATAGTCTCGCAGAGATGGCAATCACGGCAAGCCGCACAGGAAAGGCAGCGGTTTGCCTGATCTTTTTCCGTTGAGCCCTGATTTTCAGGAATATAATGAGTGATGGTAAGGGCCTGTTGCGGAATAACCTCTTTGGCGAAGGGGTGCCAGGGTATACCTTTACATTTGGCCAGGATAAATTCAGCCGCGGTTTTTCCTGCTCCAAGGGCATTGGTGGCGAGTCCGGGCCGTTCAACATCTCCTATGGCAAGAACTTTCGCGTCACTGGTTACATGGGCCTTGTCGGTCTTTATCCAGGATGCGCCGCCGACGGTGACAGTCTCAATAGAGCCGGGTAAGAAAGGCAGTGCGGGTACATCTCCGATGGAAATTATGACAGTCTGCGCCGGAATAAGAGTACCAGTATCGGTGACAAGCCCTTCGTCGGTAACCTCTTTGGTGATGACAGGCCAGCGGAATTGCGCACCATGGCTTTCAGCTGCCTCTTTTTCGACCCCGAATGCGAGAGGTTTCTGGATATCAACCAGAGTGACTTTTTCAGCACCAAGACGGTAGGCTTCGCAGGCGACATCACAGCCTACATTGCCGGCTCCGATAACAACCACCTCCTTGCCGATCTTGATATCACCACCACTTTTTGCCGCCTTGAGAAAATCCAGGGCGGGCATGACTTTTTCACTTCCGGGAAATTGCAGACGCCTGGGTTTATGTGTTCCCACGGCGATAACGATATAGTCATATTCCTGGTAGAGCTTGTTGAAGCCTTTTTTGTCCATATCAACACCTAAGTTGATATGGATATTCGGTGTTTCGGTAAAACGGCGTATTTCTTCATCCCAGATGGCCTGGGAAAGGCGTTCCCAGGGAACGACCTGGGCCAGTTTGCCGCCAAGCTTTTCATCTTTTTCGAAGATGTGCGCCTCTATACCCGCAAGGGCAAGCTGCCAGGCAGTATTTATGCCGCCGGGGCCACCACCTATTATGGCAACTTTTTTCCCTGTGGGTTCGGCGGTGGGCGGAGCTTTATGACTGCTCACTGCTCGTCCAAGGACCTGCATCTCGATGGGTTGATCCACCCCCCGCCTGGAACAGTTTTCCATACAGAGATTCGGGCAAATGGCCCCGCAGACGGAACCGGGAAGAGGGGTGTATTTGAGAATCATTTCATATGCTTCATCAATACGACCCTCTCGAATAAGGCGAAGCCGGTCTACAGTTGGAATATGGATAGGGCAATAATACGTGCACGGTGCAGCGTGCTCGCTATTGGCCCAGTAGGGTTTAAAACGGCGCAGCTCTCCGGTGACGATTGCATCGATAGGGCTTCTGTCCAGACCGGGCGAGAGGTCGCGCAGAGGATCACCACCACCGAAGCTTTTGTTCCAGAAACCATTGCGAAATTCAGCCATAGGCATGGGCCCGGAAAACATCAGGGCCCTTTCCTGAGGTGAGATTGCTACCAGTGCCTGCCAGTCCTCTCGTCTGGTGAGTTCTTCAAGCAGGTCGGCTCTGTCGATTTTCTCGAGAAAAACTGGCATTTTATCGCGGAGCCATTGCCACTGATCATCGTCCAGGGCTTGCAGTTTGGCGCTTGTCTTTGCGTAGGTGTCGTCAATTTTGCCACGAAAATAAATGGTGCCGCCAACCATACCGACGCAGGGTCGATAGCCGAGTATATTGTGTGGATTTTTCGCTTCAACACCGCACACTACCGCGACTCCGCCGCAGTTGAATTCGGCAAAGGAGTCACCTGTCGATCCCAGAACCCAGAGCTCGGGGCGGTCATACTCCGGATTCCATTTGGTCATGGTGAGGCCGCGAGCACCAATAGACCCGGCGATATAGACCCTGCCGTTGGCCATGGCATTACAGGCGCCGTTAGTGGCATTGCCCTTTATGGTTATTTCGGCGCCTATATTGAGATAGCCGACATCATCCGAGGCTGCGCCTTCACAGGTGATGGTGGTGCCAGGCATTCCCATGCAGCCAAGACGCTGCCCTGCCGGGCCTTTCAAGCGGAGGTGAAGCCCTCCCTTTTTTTCCAGGCGGATGCCGATATTATGTTGACCATAGCTCTCCAGAAGCAGATCAGCGCTCTCCTGAGCGGCCTGGCGCACAAGCTTTTCAAAGTGCATGGAACTGATGCGCAGCCCCTTTTCGTCGAGGCCTTTAATAACGGTAGCGGTCACTGGTAACTCCTTATAACAGGTGGGAGGAAGAGGGATTCCTGCCACAAAATAGCTGAAGTGCCTGCTTTTGCTCAGCAGACGTATTTTATCTGCAGTCTTTCGGCTGCAGCCTTGTCATTTATTCCTAAGGCGTCGGACATGCCAACCGGAAGACTCTGCGATCTGCCGAGAGGCGCCATGATCTTCTTGGTCTCGGTGCGAATCGACATAAACATGTCAACAACCCGCTGTGCCACCAGGTCGGGATCGAGCCGGCGATAAAGCTTTGGATTCTGGCTGGTAATACCTTTTGGGCATATGCCGACATTACAGACATTACAGCGGTTTTTCTCATTGCCGAGGCAACCGGCAGCGGCCTGCATAACGTACTTTCCTATATGAACTCCGGAGGCGCCAAGCATTATGAGCGCCATGCCGTTTTGGGCGACATTGCCGTTTTTACCGATTCCGCCTGCAGCAAAGATAGGAATTTCGTTCTGTTTGCCCTGCTTGACAAGATCAAGATAGCATTCCCGCACATTTGAGGCGATCGGGTGTCCTGTGGCATTCATAGAGACATCATATGCCGCGCCTGTTCCGCCATCTATGCCGTCAATCATCAGCCCGGCGGCATAAGGGTTGCGCACCAGGTTGTTGAGCACCGATTTCGCCGAAGTTGATGCGGAGATCTTGGGATAGACGGGAACTTTATGGGCAAAGGCTGTCGACAGCGTCTGGATCATTTTCATGACGCTTTCTTCGATGGAGTAGAGTGTCTGATGAACAGGCGGTGACGGGAGGTCGACACCTTCCGGTACACCACGCAGTTTGGCGATTAACTTGGAGACCTTGTACCACATGAGCAGACCACCGTCGCCCGGCTTGGCACCCTGACCATATTTGATTTCGATTGCAGCCGGGTCCGCCTGCATTTCGGGGATGGCGCGAATAATTTCATCCCAGCCGAAGTATCCCGAAGCGATTTGCAAAATTATATATTTGAGGTATGGGCTGCGTAAAACCCATGGGGGACAGCCTCCTTCTCCTGTACACATGACCACCGGGATATTGAGAACTTCGTTGCAGTATGCAACACCCTGGAGAAGTCCGAGCCACATATTCGGAGACAGCGCTCCAAAAGACATGGAGCCGATGACAAAGGGGAAAATCTCACGGGTCGGCGGAATCCAGCCGCCCTTTATGGTTCTCTCGAGAAATTCTTCAGGAGGCAGGACTCTTCCCAGCGATGTGGTAATATTGAATTCATGACGACCGGCATCGAGTGCCGGGTCCGTGAGCATGGAAATGCGGTCGAACATGATGCGGTCGAGCAGGGTGGCGCCGCTTACGTTTCTTCTCCCCCCGCGCTTATACGGTTCACCTTTCTGATTATGATAGAAGAGTGATCGGTTTTCATTGGTGTTGGGCAGCGGCGAGATGGCTTCGTTGGGGCAGACCATTTCACACATGGCA
The DNA here is from genome assembly GCA_036350815.1 of Desulfopila sp. Classification (GTDB taxonomy): domain Bacteria; phylum Desulfobacterota; class Desulfobulbia; order Desulfobulbales; family Desulfocapsaceae; genus Desulfopila_A. The sequence continues at coordinate 6,370 of JAZBNU010000527.1, read as the reverse complement.
CAACCGATGCAACTGTTTGCCATGTTTGTTTTCTGGCGGATTCCTGTAAAGGTGCGGTATTCCGTTTGCCGTTGAGTGCTGAATACGTCGAGCTTCGGTATTCTCTGACGACGATGTGCCAGATAAATCGCGCCTTTGGGGCAAACTGCCGTGCAGCGGCCGCAGAGTGTACATCTGTCCTCACGATGATGAATTATCCAGGTGAGGTCGCTGTAGGTTAAGCTGCTTGGGGTAACGGATACGGATCGAGCTGAGACCATATTGTCAGTTCCTTTCTATCTGGTGGAATAAGTACTGTGTGTTCGCGCATGGGTTGAAAATCAAGGGCGGGATCCCTTTCCGGTACCATGGCATCAACGCCGCACATTTCAGAGGCGATCGCCCATTCTCCCGGACGTCCGCCGACGGTGGCCGGGCGAAGTTTTTTCTGGTCCATGACCAGGAGGCATGTTTCATCCGGGAGTGTTCCTATAACGGCATTTGGGCCGTCTATGATCAAGCGTTTACAGACATTGCGCAGGCCACGGAGAAACTCTCCCTGAGGGTGGGCGTCCAACTCCTGATTGCTCAAGGGCGTGATAATATGTTTATAGGCCTGGAGGGGAAGACCAAGTTCCTTGATGGTGTAGTGGAGGATGTGTGCAAACACTTCAGAATCGCTCTGATATCCCATATAGCCCGGCATATTTCGCCCCAGCAGCCAGTCGCGAATGGGGACAAAAGCTGTATTTTCACCATTGGTCATGGTGGCGATACCCTGGATGAAAAAAGGATGACAGGCATAGAGGTTAATGCCGTAGTTGGTGTTTTGTCTTCCCTGAGCCATACAGATGCGTGATTTGATCTGGCCGTCATGGAGGCGGAGTGCATCGCCGATCTGCAGGGGCCAGCCGACTTCTTTAATCATGGCGACATCTGGATAAAACGAAAAGACCGTAAGATCACCGCCACTGGCTTCTCCGACGTTTCGCAGGGCAATTCGTGTGCGCAGCAATTCTTCTTCGCGCTCCTGCGTTGGCTTTTCCTTGAACGCTTCCGGCATTCTGTATGCTCTGAGGAAATAGCGATATCGGTCTTTGGCTTCTATCAGACCATGCTGCATGGCAAAGCGGTGATCATATTTAAGCTCGTATCCGTTGGCATCCATATATTCATCAAGCCGGTACTCCGCCTTTTTTGAATGTGCTATGCCGGAAAGGATGGGAAAGCGGGGATTGTATTTAAAATCTTCAAATTCCAAACCACGCAGAAGGAGGCCGAGGCCGGAACCGTCATACCCTTCCTGCATGGCCTCCATGGCGGTCAGAACCGAATAGGGCGAAAATGGCTCATTTGCTGATTTTAAAGCTAAACGACACATGTTTTCTCCTGATAGTTAAGAAGAGACTGCCGGTGGCAGAATACAATTGCGGCAGAATGTTAACCGGGGGGGTACTTCTGGCCTGCGAAAAGAGAAGTTTACGAAGTGGCAGATGTACTTTCTGATTCGCTTCGTGGCTGCAGATCCTTATCATGCAGTATCATATTCAACAGTGCGGGATGATAAGAGTATCCGCCTGTCTATATGCGCCTTTTGGCCGGGTTGATGCAGTAGAATGAAGGCCATGAAAGATGAGCATATATGACGAACACGCACTATTAGCACGAAAAAAAGCGGAAGTCAATCTCAAATATTTTTGATGTACAATCAGTATGTTATACGGGTTTTGCCTGTTTCGCATATCGCGAAGTCACGTTTGAGCAAATCTGCTGGTCAAGGACGGGACTTTGAATGTGCAGCTTTATGCTGTTTCGGCGGCAGGGCAGAAAAGAAGGGCTGTGCAGTCGAAAAAGGGGTGTACTCATGACACCCCTTTGGAGTATCGTGATACTATTTCAATATCTTACCGAGGTTCTTGACCTTTTCCACGTTTTCTTTAACTTCTGCGGCTTCCTTGACCCCGGGGAGGTCATCAATGATCTTTTTACCGCTTTCTTCGGCCTCACCTATACCTTTTTTAAAGGAAGAGATGGCTTTGCCGAGACCTGACCCTATTTCGGGAAGTTTTTTCCCGCCGAAAATGAGAAAAGCTATTGCGAGAATTACTATCAGTTCAGGGGTTCCCAATCCAAACATGTTGCTCTCCTGTCCGTAAAACGATTATGAAAAAAAAATCAGCTTGACGGTGTATCGTTTTTGTCGTCGCCTTCAATTTTTTTCTCTGCTTCATCCTCTTTCTGTTTGGTTGCTTCCTTGAAATTTTTAATACCCTTGCCAATTCCGGAGCCTATTTCGGGAAGCTTCCCGGCACCGAAAATTATAACTATAATCACCAGAATAACGATGAGTTCCGGCATGCCAAGTCCGAACATAATATTCCCTCATTAAAAAAAATTGACCACTGAGTCTGCGGCAATGGGCCTGAAGACAGTTTTTATAGTGCAGAGATCTGACTTTAGAGTAGTCTTCTCATAAAGTCAAGTCAGACTATAGAACGCTGTCGCTGAAAAAGGCCTGCGAGGCTCGTGTTTCCTGTATATAGTCTGCTGAGCATATTGAACAGCGTTAGTTTCTCAACTGAAGAATCGTCTTGGACATGTTTGTCATTTCTGCCAGAAGCGTGTCCAGGTCAATGGTGAGAAGTTCCCTGTTTTTCATAAGTTGTCTGCCGTTAACAAAGGAGTGAATCACGTCTCCGCCGCCGGCGACGTACGTTAATTGAGAGGGGATAGCATACAACGGAGTAAGGTGCGGCTGATGCAGGTCCAGAACAATGAAATCAGCTTTTTTCCCGACCTCAAGCGAACCGATCTGCTTTTCGGCTCCCAGAGCAATTGCTCCCCCCATGGTGGCGGCCTGGAGGGTTTCTTCCGCCGACATGACGGTCGGGTCCATACAGGAAACCTTTTGTACCTTAGCAACACTGCTCATCTCCCTGAACATGTCAACGTCATTGTTGCTGGCGCTGCCGTCGGTACCGAGACAGACAGTAATACCATGGCGCAGCATCTCCACAACCGGTGCAATACCCGAAGCCAGTTTCATATTGGACTCAACGCAATGAACCACCTTGACCTGTCGTTTGCGGAGGACATCAAATTCATCCCCGCTGATTTCAACGCAATGGCAGGCTAATGTGGCTGGGCCGAGCACTCCGAGTTTGTCTAGATGGTGCACGGGGCTGAGGCCGTATCTATCAAGGCAGCCCTGTACTTCGGCTCTGTTTTCCGAGAGGTGGATAACATAGAGGCTGTTGTTGTCGGCAGCCAGGGAAGCAAGACGGGTCAAGAGTTGTGGCGAGCAGGTGTAGACACTGTGAGGGTCGGTGGTGATCGATACCAGGGGGTGATTTCTATATTCAGCGTGGAGATCCCTTATATAGGAAATGCCGTTTTCCACATCTCCATAACAGGGGGAAGGAAAGTCATACAGTACTTCACCTACCCAGGCGCGAATTCCAGCACTGTCAGCGGCACGAGCAACATCGCCTGCAAAAAGATACATATCGCAGAAGCTGGTCGTCCCCGATCTGATCATCTCGGCAATAGACAGCAGGCTTGCCTTATACACCATTTGTCCTGTCAATTGGGCTTCTATGGGAAAGATGTGCTTCTCCAGCCAGGTCATCAGGGGCAGGTCGTCGGCCAATCCTCGAAAACACGACATGGCCGCATGGGTGTGTCCGTTGATCAACCCCGGCATGATGAGGCCGTGTTCTTCATGAGAAATAATTGCTTCCGGGTAGGAGCGCACCAGCGAGGCAGCTTCACCTACTGCCGCAATGGAGTCTCCTTGAACGACAATACCGCCATTTTCAATAACACTTTTCTGGGTATTCGAGGGAAGCAGGTAGCGGGCAGTATAAATGTATTCGGGGGTGTGCTGCTTCATGGGGCAGTGCTCAGGTGTTGTTATGGTTAAAGCCGGGCAAGGATCTGCACTATTAGATTCTTGAGCTGCGGTTCTGTTGCGGCAGCTGCTGCAATGATATCTTCAAGCAGGATCGGCTGGAAATTATCCGGGTTGTTGACATTGGCAATGACCGACAGTCCAAGGACATCCAGTCCGCCGTGCAGTGCCACCAGTACCTCAGGAATGGAGGACATGCCTACGGCATCGGCGCCGGATTGCCGCAGCCAGCGGGTTTCGGCAGGAGTTTCCAGACTTGGTCCGGGGATGCAGACGTATACCCCTGTCGTGATTCCCTCAATATGCAGGGTCTTCGCGCATTCAAGTGCGGTTCTGATCAGGGCGGGGGCATATGGCTCGGATAGGTCGGGAAAACGAGGGCCCCACGCATCGACATTCGGGCCCCGCAGTGGATTTTCCCCAAGAAAATTCAGGTGATCTTTGATGATCATGATGGATCCGGGCTGAAAATGGGGGTTCAGTCCTCCAGCGGCATTGGTAATCAGAAGATTCTCCGCACCCAGTAAAGAAAGTACTCGAACCGGAAAAGCCACTTCCTTGGTGGAATATCCTTCATAATAATGAAAACGACCCTGCAGTACAGCGATTCTGCGGCTGCCTATTGTGCCGAGGTGGAGGTTGCCTTTGTGCCCTGCTACCGTGGCTTTCGGGAAATGAGGGATTTTCTCATAAGGAAGAATCAGATCGGTGCTGATGCTTTCGGCAAATTCTCCCAGGCCGGTGCCCAACTGGATTATGGTCTGTGGTGCGTAGGGGAGTGTCTCTCTCATAAATGAGAGACACGTTTCCACTTTGGCCTCATAATCTTTCTCAGACATCGTTTTCCCGCAAGGCATTTTTCGTGATGAATTCTTTGATGGCATCACGATCAGCCGGCATGATTTCGCAGCGTGTTTCCAAGTCAAATAACCCTTGAAGAGCGCTGGGTGGTTCCGGTTCCTGGCCGGTGGCTTTTTTGACGATTTCGCCAAATTTTGCAGGGTGGGCGGTGGCGAGGCAGATCATGGGGATGTTTTTCTGCTGCAGCTGCAGGCCTGCCTTTACGCCAATGGCGGTGTGGGGGTCCAGGAGATAGCCGTGATCTTTTTTAAACTTATGGATCGTGGCTTCAATTTCTTCTTCAGAGATGGAAGCAGCACTGAAATCACGACGAATCTGGTCGCTGTAGCTGCTCATGTCAAGTCTTCCTTTTTCGCTGAATTCCAGCATGGCTTCCGCCGTTCTGTCCGGGTTTCTATCGAGAAGATAATAGAGATAACGCTCAAAATTGGATGCTGCCTGGATATCCATCGAAGGACTGCTGGTTCCCTTTACTTCTGCCTTGGAATAATCGCCTTTATTGACGAATCTGCTGAGGATGTCGTTAGCGTTGGTGGCGAGTATGAGCTTACGGATGGTTCCTTCCGGAAGAAGCTGCTTGGCAATGTATCCAGCGAATATATCACCGAAATTTCCTGTCGGTACCGAGAAATCCATGGCCTTGTCATTTTCATGCTTGATGACATGGAGACAGCTGTAGACATAATAGACAACCTGGGCAAGTATTCGGGCCCAGTTTATTGAGTTTATTGCGCCGAGATGGTAGGCGGTCTTGAAATCGTTGTTGTTGAAAATCTCTTTGACGATGGCCTGACCGTCATCGAAAGTACCATGTATGGCGATATTGCAGACATTGTGGTCTGTAACGGTTGTCATCTGCCTTTCCTGAACCGGGCTGATGCGTTTATGCGGGTGAAGGATGAAGATTTTTATCCTCTTTTTCCCCCGGACACCATAAATTGCGGCACTGCCCGTATCTCCGGAAGTCGCACCCAGTATATTAAGGTAGCTGTTGTCTTTTTCCAGGAGATACTCAAAGAGGTTGCCGAGAAACTGCAGGGCAATATCCTTGAAGGCCAGAGTAGGACCATGGAACAACTCCAGTATGTGCAATGAACCATAGTGGACCAGGGGAGTAATCTCGGCAGAGCTGAAGCCTGCGTAGGATCTGTTGATAAGATCCCGCAGGCTGCTTGATGGGATATCGTCAACAAAGCGAGACATGATCTCAAATGCCAGCTCGGCATATGTGAGCCCGCCCCAGGATGTGAAGGTTTCAGTCCCTATCCTTGGAATATTACGGGGAAGCAGCAAGCCACCGTCAGACGCCAGGCCCATCATGACAGCCTCGCTGAAAGAAATAGGGGAGATACCTCCCCGGGTGCTTAAGTATTGCATGGCTGATATTTTACCTTTAGCAAAAAGATATGAATGAAGCGAAACCCTGCCCTTCAGGAGAATAGACTATTATTCCGCCTCTATCTCTATTTTTTCGGCATCGTGCCAAAGTCCCTCGAGGTTGTAAAATTCTCGCTGATCATAATAAAAAATATGGACAACGACATCGTCAAAATCAAGAAGAACCCACATTCCTTCCTGTAATCCTTCGGCATGAGATGCCTTGACTCTTTTTGAGCGGAG
>JAZBNU010000526.1:0-5458 GCA_036350815.1 Desulfopila sp. | reverse complement strand
GAAAGGTCTAACGGAGAGGCCGATGTATTTGTTCATTTCAGTGCTATTCAGGGAGAAGGTTTTCGAAGTCTTGAAGAGGGAGAAAGTGTAGAGTTTTCTGTAGCCAAAACAGACAAAGGATTGCAGGCGGAAAATGTGGCGAAGGTCAGTTGAGTACACCCAAAGTATGGTACGCAAGATGGTCATTCATTGAAGATTTTCCATCTAGCTATACAATCATTATGATTGTGTTACCTTTGAGAACATCTTATACTATCCTACCGGAAAGCTTACATTGAAAAACAAAGATCGGGTTGTGTAAGGCCTCACTCCCAGCTTAAAGGCCCGCTGTCCCACAACAGCGGGCCTTTTCGTATTCTCTTTCTTTTCCGGGAAAAGTTTGGTATGTCTTCCTCGCGCAATACTACATTTTCAAACCTTCTTTTAAAGCATGAAGACCATCATTATTCATCTTGAGACTATACGCAAAACCGAAACCTTCGGGATATTTTTAGGAAGTATTGCCAGGAAGGGGGATATTATATGTCTTGATGGCGATCTGGGTGCGGGTAAAACAACCCTTACCCAGGCAATTGCACAAGGACTTGAAGTGAAGCCGGAGTATTATGTAAGCAGTCCATCTTTTGCTCTCCTGCATGAATATACGGGCAGAGAAAAACTCTACCATATGGATTTTTATCGACTTCACAACAGTGATGACGTTATTAACGCCGGACTCGAAGAATATTTTTATCTGCCTGGCGTATCAGTTATAGAATGGAGTTGCAGGGCAGTTGACATATTGCCGGATATGCGACTCTCAATTACTCTTGAACAGAGCAAGAGTCAAACAGGTCGCGTTGCCGTATGTCGATATATTGAAAAGTATTGGCATGAAAGGATAGAAAAATTGTCGGCGAAGGTTTCCGGAAAAAAGTGAATGTTATTTTTTTCTTGTGAAATCTGTGAAGGAGCTAACTATATTTAGCGTTTTGATTATAAAAAAAGCAACTACAATATTACCAACGATATTATGAAAAAACAGAAAATTACCTTCAATGACTGCCTGAAAGGCTTTACCATTGATCAGGATAAAGCGATCACTCCTGAAGAAACCGTAAAGCGTTTTTATGAAAAACTGGGAAAAACAAACCTTAATATTCTTAGTGAAATAAAGAGGATAGATAACGGAAGACTGGATATTCCGGTATATTTCAGTGTCTGTGGAGAAGATGCTTTAAATATTATCGGGACCAAAAAACAGATGGGCAAAGGATCCTCTCCGTCACAGGCAGAGGCTTCAGCCTGCATGGAACTTGCTGAACGCTTTTCCTTTTTTTCTTTCAAAAATACATCCGAAAATTTTCTTGTCGGCGATTATGCTGCAATGCGTTCCAGAGGGTTTCCTGTTATGGAAATTGATTATCTCCTCCGTTCAGTGCATGATACTGAAACAGATGGTGCTCTTTTGGAGGAATTACTGCAGGGGATCCCGATGCAATGGGCCTGGGCCACCGATATCACTCACAACAGGGAAGTACTTATTCCTTTTTCCTGGTTTTATGCAATAAACGAATTCAATGGTCCGTCAGCAGGGAATACGTATGAAGAAGCAGCGTTGCAGGGCATCAGTGAGATTGTTGAAAGACATGTATGCTCTCTAGTGAATCATAATAAAATTGAAACTCCGGCCATTAATGTTTCAACAATCAAGGATCCAGTGGCTCGCCGCCTCGTAGATGTTTTCAAGAAAAACGGTATACAGTTGTACCTTAATGATTTTTCTCTTGATACAGGTATCTGTACTGTAGGTGCCTTGGCTATAGACCCTGCAACTTTTCCGCAAAAAAGCGAGATTGTCTTTACTGCCGGGACAACACCAGGTGCTGAAAAGGCCATAATTCGTGCTGTAACCGAAGTTGCTCAACTGGGAGGGGATTTTAACTCAAATTCCAATTACGTTGCCTCTGGTTTGCCGAAACCACTATCACTGGATGAAGTAAGGTACATAACGCATTCAAAAAAGCAAATAGGCATCGATCAGATGAATGATCTCTCTGATGATAATATCAAAATAGAAGTTGAAAGATGTATTGAGGCATTGCAAAAAATTGACATGGATATTTTTATGATCGATGTTACCCACGAAGAGTTGGAAATTCCAGCGTTCTACACCATAATCCCCGGAGCGCATTTCCGTGAAAGATCCATGATCCGTTCAGTTGGGTTGTTTGCGGCAAAACTTCTAGTCGAACTTGTCGAGGAGCCGGCAGATATCGATGAGAAACTTGATGAGATGAGCAGGATTATACCGGGAGCTTACTATCTTGAGTTCTACCGAGGGCGGAACCTTTTTAATTCAGGATATTATGATAAGGCCCTGGTTCATTTTGAAAACTCTCTTGAACGCAACCCTGAACAAGAAGATTTACCCTATATTTATTCATACCAGGGCAACTGCCTCTCCAAATTGGAAAAGTATGATGAAGCAATCGCGGCTCTACAGCGTGGCTGCGCTGAAGATGATCAACGTCCTGATCTTCACAATTTACTTGGTGTGTGCTATTTCAAAAAGCAGATGTATGCAAAAGCCATAGATTGTTTTACGCGTGCCGTTGATCTTGATCCAACATCAGCAATGGATTATGCTAATCTGGGAGTAAACTATACAAAACTCGGAAAAAAAGACGAAGCAATTCGTTTCTTTACCCTTGCCCTTACTCTTGACCCATCGCTCACGTTTGCACAGGATTATCTTGATACACTTCTTGAGAGTTCATCCGGAAACTCTGAATAAAAGGTCAAATGAGTCTGTATCATACCCGCAATGTGCAAAACGGAAGAGGAGGTATGGCTTCAAGTTATGGCGGGCGCATAATAATTGTATATGAACACCTTGTTACTCTTAGAAATCACTGATAGGTTTATTGTGTAATGATACGTTTCTGCCGGACAACTGTTCTGATTTTTCTTACTGTTGCCTGTCTTCAGCCTGTGCTGTTTTGCAGCGCCGAAACCCCAGTGAGACTGAAAAACCTGGCACAGAAATATTACTGGGGGGCCGGAGTTCAGCAGAATTACACGAAAGCGCTGCAGTTATATCTTCAAGCTGCTGAACAAGGTGACACAGAAGCTCAGTTTATTGCCGGAGGTATGTATTACCGAGGAATGGGAACTCCTCAGGATCTGAATAGAGCTTTCTCTTTGCTTTATGGAGCTGCCGTAAAAGGAAACAGTACGCCGCAGTCACAACGCATTCTCGGGCAATTTTTTCTTACCGGGCAGATTATTCCGCAGAACTATGCCGAAGCGATGAAGTGGTATACTCTGGCTGCCGAAAATGGAGACAGCGAATCCCAAAGCGAATTGGCGGTACTCTATTTTACTGGAAGAGGCGGAGTGCAGGATTTGGAGAAAGCTTTTTTCTGGTTTGAAAAATCGGCAAGGCAGGGTCTGGCTGTTGCTCAATACAGTCTAGGGATCATGTACTATACTGGAAGCGGAGTTGAGAATGTCGATCTCATTAAAGCGTACGGATGGTTTAGTCTGGCGGCGGGACAGAATCATCTTGATGGAATCGCAGCCAGAGATTATCTCCAGACGGTTTTGAGTTCAGACCAGTTGTTGGAAGCCCAAAACTATGCTCTGCAGATATTTCAGGAGATCAATAGCTGAATAATTTGAACAACTCCATAGCAATCTGAATTTATCTTGAATTCAACGTCTTCCCCCTGGTATTTTCTCAAGGCTAGTAAAAACTGCTGTCGCTCGATATGCTATGATAAGCCGGAAGGAAGGTACTCTGGCCGTGAGAACAAACTATGAAAGAGATCTATTTTCTGCGGCATGGTGAAACCGTTCTGCCCCACAGATATGTTGGAAAATCCGATATCAGCCTCTCTGAAAACGGGAAAAAACAGATCCTCACACTGCTTCCTTTCGCCCGTTCACGAGTTTTTTCAAGAATCTATAGCAGTCCTTTGCAGAGATGCGTTCAAAGTGCCGAGATTTTAGGAATGTCTTCCACTGCAATTTTTGATCATCGCCTTTGTGAAATAGACTTTGGCCTTTGGGAGAGGCGAACATTTGAGGAAATATCTACAAATTTTCCAGATGAAGTCGCAAAATGGAGTCGAAATGAATCTGATTTCTGTTTTCCTGAGGGAGAAAAAATAACGGATTTTCATAAGAGACTGGAAGATTTTGTCCAGGAGATAGAAAACATTGCTGACGGCAAACTTCTCCTGATTGCTCATGGGGGCGTGATTCGCCATCTCTTATGCCGTTTTCTCAACCTCTCCTACGCCAACTATCTTTATTTCAAGATAGAATGTGGTAAGATTTCCGTTCTCGAACTATACAGCGAAGGTGGAATTCTGACGAGACTCAATGGAGAAATGGCAGATGTCTAAAATAGTTTTGGTGACCGGAGGATCACGAAGCGGCAAGAGCGCATATGCACAAAAAAGAGCCGAGGAAAACGGTACCGGCAGATTATTTATAGCTACATGCCCAAAAATCGATGGAGAAATGGATAGTCGAATCGAGCGGCATCAGCGGGATAGACAAGGGAAAGGCTGGATCACTCTTGAAGAAGAAATAGACCTTTCAGCGGTGATAGCGAAGCATAAAAACAGTCAGGTAATACTCGTCGACTGTCTTACCTTATGGATTAATAACCTTGTTTATCAGCAGGAGAAAAAATCCATAGAAATGAAAATTACCGAAGAAAGAGTTGTTTCGCTTTCTCGAGAGCTATTGAGCGTTTCACGGCAACATTCCGGCATGATTTTTTTTGTTACAAATGAAGTTGGATCAGGTATTGTTCCTGATTCTTCTGCTACCAGACATTTCAGAGACTTAGTCGGAAGATGTAATCAGATAATGGCTGAAGGAGCTGATGAAGTAGTATTGGTTAGTTGCGGTATTCCTTTATTTTTAAAAAAACAGCATACAGGAAATGTTTTTCCATGAGTACTTTAGAAAAAACCCTTAGCAAAATTTTTCCCCAGGACAGCAGTGTTCGCGAGGCAGCCCGAAATCGTTTAGACCAACTTGCCATGCCTCATTGGGCCCTTGGTGATTTGATGGACCTCGCCATCGATATAGCTGGAATGACGAAAACAGTAACTCCTTCAATCAAACGAAAAGCCATTGTAACAATGGCCGCTGATCATGGAGTCACAGTGGAAGGAGTCAGTAAATTTCCCAGCGAAGTCACACAGCAGATGGTATTTAATTTTGTCAACGGAGGGGCTGGCATTAACGCCCTGGCACGTCAGGCAGGTGCTCATGTCTTTGTCGTGGATATGGGTGTAAATTGCGATCTCACTGCTTTGGCCCAATCAGGAAAGATTATAAATAAGAAGGTAGGACTTGGAACTGCTAACATAGCTAAAGGGCCTGCTATGAGTCATGCTATGGCGCGAAGGTCTCTTGAATCCGGAATAGAAATAGCCGAAGAACTTTGTTCTGATTT
>JAZBNU010000525.1:0-15507 GCA_036350815.1 Desulfopila sp. | reverse complement strand
GGCCAGCAGAAGAACGGGGTGGTTATAGTCGACAATAGCCTGTGCCAGGGCTGTGGCAAGTTTTTCGCAGAGTCCGAAAGTCAGATGGGAAAGAGCAAGCGGCACGATGGAAAGCCTGTTCTGGACTTCCTGCAGAAAGGGAATCTGCACCTCAAGAGAATGCTCGTATTGATGGGCAGATTCATCTACTGCCGCCTCCGGGCAAAAGCTCAGTATCTTCTGGCCAAGAGCACTATTCGTCGCAACATTTCCACCGATCATTTGCCAATCCTGTTGTGAAAGGGCGATGGAAGGACCCCGGCCATGGTGATTGGGGCCAAGGAGTATAACAGTTTCGGGAATATCGACACTTTTGATTGTCTCTGCGGCGACACTGCCGGAATAGATATAGCCGGCATGGGGGGATACTATTCCAAGCGCATTATGAATTTTTGGAGGATTGCAGCTGTCCAGTAAGCCCTTTACAGTGGCTTCTAGATGTTTTCTTTCACCAGGATAGAAACTGCCGGCAACAGCAGGTAATCTGCTCATGGAATCTCCCTCTTATTCTGATGGGCGTCGTATAGTCCAGGTAGTACCGTCTGCGTTATCCTTCAACTCAATATGTTTTTCAAGAAGATGATCACGAATTTCATCACTCTTTTTCCAGTCTTTAGCCGTTCGGGCAGCGTATCGCTCTTCAATCAGTTTATCTATGGTCGCTTCATCAATATCAAGACCGGTTAGGAGATTTGATCGTTTAGCGGCAAGATATGAAGATGGAGACTCCTGCAAAAGACCCATTATTCCGGCGAGTCTCTTCAGGGTTGCCGCTGTTGTTCTCAGCATCGCAACGTCTTCAAAAGAAGGAAGAGAAGGAAGCATTCTTTTGATCTTGTTCAGTATTTTTGCAGTATCAAACAAGACTCCCTGGGCCTGGGCGGTATTGAAGTCATTGTCCATTGCCTCAGTGAAACGATTTTCCAGGTCGGTAAGTTTCGCTTTGTCTTTTGCCGCAATAACTGAGGAGATATCAGGACTGCCATCCGGCAGAGATTCCATGGCTGCCATGCATTCGTACAACCTGTCAAGGCCGGAAATGGCATCCTGCATGGCGTTTTCGGAAAAATCCAACGGATTGCGGTAATGTGTCGAGAACACGAAGAAGCGCAGTTCTTCCGGGTGATATTTTGCGGTTATATCCCGGATAGTGAGAAAATTACCAAGAGATTTAGACATCTTCTCATCTTTGATGGTAACGAAACCATGATGGATCCAGGTGGTGACGAAGGGTTTCTCATTGGCACCTTCACTCTGGGCCAGCTCGTTTTCATGGTGAGGAAAAATCAGATCCTGCCCGCCGCCGTGAATATCAAAGGTTTCTCCAAGAAATTTCTTACTCATGGCGGAGCACTCAATATGCCACCCTGGTCTGCCTGGTCCCCAGGGGCTTGGCCATTGCGGCTCTCCTGGTTTCGAAGCTTTCCAGAGAACGAAGTCCATGGGGTTGTTTTTCTGCTCGTTGACGGATATGCGTGCACCTGCCTGCATGTCTTCCAGTTTTCTGCCAGAGAGTTTACCGTAATCCTTAAAACTGGTAACCGAGTAATAGACGTCGCCACCGGATTGATAGGCCATGCCTTTTTCTATCAGGCTGGATATGAAGGAAACCATTTCCTCAATGTTTTCGGTGGCCTTTGGTTCCAGCGTCGGACGGGCAATTCCGAGCTTGTCCATATCGACATAAAACTCATCAATAAAGCGGTGAGCAAGCTCTTCCGGGCTGGTTCCCTGTTCGGCGGCACGATTGATGATCTTATCGTCGATATCGGTAAAATTTCGAATATAGGTCACCTTGTACCCCCTGTAGCGCAGATAGGCCACAATCATATCAAAGACCAGAGCGGAACGGGCATGGCCTATATGGCAGTAGTCATAGGACGTTATGCCGCAGACATATATTTTGACATGACCGGGTTCCAGAGGGGTGAAGATGTCTTTTTTTCGGGTTAATGTGTTGTAAATTTTTATAGGCATGGTGTAGATAGTATATCCCTTTGGGAGAAAAGGTGTACACTCACCTTGTGAGTGTGTTGTCGTGTGTTGAGAGAGTCGGCATTTCCTGCTTTTTCCAGATGATTTCTTCGGCACATATTTGCTGTTCTGTCCCAGGGGGGCGTCACTTTTGGTCGTGATTCTGCTACAAGAAACGACCTTATGCTGAAAAGGTAACATTTTCTAATTGAAGTTTACAACATAATTATAACAAAAGGAAAAGACAATAATGAGCGGTTCAGGCAGCTCAAAACGACCATGGCGACAGGTTTTGAAGGCATGGGTACACCCAAGAGTGATTACTATGCTCTTTCTTGGATTCTCCGCGGGAATTCCAATATTACTCATTTTCTCAACCCTGTCGGTGTGGCTGCGTGAAGCAGGGGTCGCGAGATCGGCGGTCACTTTTTTCAGCTGGGCTGCTTTGGGCTATTCTTTCAAGTTTGTGTGGGCACCGCTAATCGACAAGATTCCCTTACCGATGCTGACACGCCTGCTTGGGAGGAGAAGATCATGGATGATTATTTCCCAGATGAGCATTATAGGCGCTATTGTGTGGATGGCAAATATCGACCCAACCTTGGGACAGACACAGTTGACCTCTATGGCAATGGCAGCAGTCCTGCTTGGATTTTCATCGGCTACCCAGGATATCGTCATCGATGCGTATAGAATTGAGTGCATCGATGAATCATATCAGGCGCTGCTCTCCTCTACGTATATCGCAGGGTATCGTATCGGCATGGTTGTTGCGGGTGCAGGGTCACTTTTCCTTGCATCTGCAATGGGAATTGAGGGGGAGTATATCTATAGCGCCTGGAGAAACACCTATTTTGTAATAGCTGCAACGATGCTTGTCGGGGTAGTTACAACCCTTAGCATTGCTGAGCCTGAGAGTAATCGGGATGCTTCGGTATATCGTTATTCGTCCGGGAAGTATTTTCGGTTTTTCCTTGTTTTTCTTGCCGGCTGCTGTGCATTTTCTCTCACCTTTTTTCTCAGCAAAGAGATGGCAGGTGAAATACGGGTTTTTCTTGCCGGCATCTTCTGGCAAGATACTCTTTTTTCCGGGTTCATTGTGGAGAGCTGCAGGCTTATCCTTGCTGTCCTTGCTGCTGCCGGGATGATAACCCTTCTTGTTACAACGGGTTTTTTGGAGAAGGAAATGGTGATAGAGTCCTATATTCTTCCCATTCGCGAATTTTTCAGCCGATATGGGCTCAAAACCGCCTTCCTCATGCTGGCACTTATCGGGTTTTATCGAATTTCTGATATAGTTTTAGGAGTTGTTTCAAATGTGTTTTATGTCGATCTGGGGTTCAGTAAGAATGTTATAGCAGGGATAACAAAGGCATATGGTGTCGGAATGACGATTCTGGGAGGTTTTCTCGGAGGAATTCTTACTTTGCGGTACGGTGTGTACACCATTCTTTTTGTTGGCGGTCTGCTTTCTGCAGCAACCAATCTTCTCTTTATGCTTCTTGCCGGGGCTGGAGCGGATATTGCCATGCTTACGGTGGTTATCGCCATCGACAACCTCAGCGCCGGGCTCGCTGCCACCGCATTTGTCGCATTTTTATCGAGTCTGACCAATATCTCTTTTACGGCAGTGCAGTATGCGCTCTTCTCCTCTCTAATGACCTTGTTTCCAAAACTTTTCGGCGGCTATTCCGGGACGCTGGTTGACCTTTTCGGCTACAATTCATTTTTTCTGCTGACAACATTCATGGGGATTCCTGTTCTATTTTTAATCCTGGCGATCAAAAAAAAATTGGATCAATGAACTCTGCTTAAATCCCTGCCTTGTCCTGCTCTTGCGAGAGGGGATGCCGAGAAGGCGAAGTATGGAAGCTTAACCCTGCAATGTAATTTTTTTCTTCTTCTTCATAGCGGCACCAGGCTACTCGTGCCAGGCCTTTGCGTGCAGCCGGTGAAGATGATTTGTTTAATGAAAAATGGATGATGGTTTCATTCATGAGGGGTTCAGGCAGACTTATCTGCATTCCTCCTGAACTGAGATTGACAGTTTCAGCGGGTTTTGGGTTCTCCTGGATGCAGTGACCATTATCATCAAAATATCTCAGTAGTACCGTTTGTTTCACTGGATTGCGCTGGTGTTTTCGTCGATTGAAAAATGAACTGCTCTGTTTGCTTTTGCCCAAAGCCATTTCAGTTTTGTAAGGTGAACAATTTTCGTAGTTTGATGATTTACAGTATGACACTATATGGCTTTTCAGAGGAATGAACAAACCATTCCGACGGATGGAGCATCTCCTGTTTTCTTCCGACCAGAAAGGGCATTGCATGAAAATAGCTTTGTGTGTGGCCATTATAGTTGCTCGTGGTTGAGGGAGAGTAATAATTTCCAAACGGGTACTGCAATATATGTTCCTGATAAAAGAGATAGTTAAAAAATCTCTTTGGGAGATATGTCAAATCGCTTGAGTTTGTCGTAAAAAGCTGTCTTGCCGACTTTGAGTTCTTTGCTTGCCTTGGCTACATTGCCATGGTGCCTTTTCAGTGTTTCTGTGATGATTTCTTTCTCCACTTCGCTGAGAATATTTTTGAGAGGGGTGTTGCTGAACTGTCGTGTTGTGATGTTAGGGGAGGCGTGCTGGTGGCCCCCCGGAGCTGCGTCAAAGATGATTTCCTGCTCTGTGATCATGTTAGATTTTGCCATTAAAACGGCACGTTGGACAACATTTTCAAGTTCTCTGACATTGCCTGGCCAATCATGATTACAGAGAAGGTCAATAATCGATCGCGGGACGAAGTTGACGTCTTTTTTAAAAGCAACCCTGTATTTTCGGATAAAATGAGAGACGAGATCTTCAATATCGTCCTTCCTCTCCCGCAGAGGAGGAATGAAAATGTTTATGATATTGAGACGATAAAAAAGATCGAGGCGGAATTTGTCATCTTTGACGGCTAAAGCCAGGTCTCGGTTACTTGCTGCGATGATGCGCACGTCGACCCTGATCGGCGAATTTCCGCCTACGCGGATTATTTCTCCGTCTTGCAGGACACGGAGCAGGGCGGCCTGCATTCGTGGACTGATATCGCCTATTTCATCAAGGAAAAGGGTGCCGCCGTCCACTATTTCGAATTTTCCCTTCGTTTTGGTGTAAGCACCAGTGAAAGCGCCCTTCTCATATCCGAAAAGATCGCTTTCCAGCAAAGAATCATTAATGGCGTTGCAGTTAATCTTTAGAAACGGTTTTTTGTTCCTTTCGCTCGTTTCACGGACCAGGTTGGCAACAAGTTCCTTCCCTGTGCCTGATTCCCCGCTGATGAGTATCGTGGCATCGGATTTTGCCACTTGAGATATCATATCGCGGAGATCGCGCATCGGTCTGCTCGATCCTATCATGGCATCGTCACCAGCAAAATCAGCGAGCTGAGTTTTTAAATTGATCAGCTGCTCCTGCATTTGTATACGAATTTTCTCGCTTTGTTTGAGCTTATTAATTTTCTGAGAAAGTATTATCTCGATATTATTGTGGAAAAGAGCAATTTCTTCTTCGTCTTTCTTCTGTTGGGTTTTATCATAAATAATGAGCCACTGAAGAGTGTCTCCGCGGTAGCCTTGAAAAGGAGCAAAAATACATTCCAGAAGTCGATCTGAAAAAGTTGTTTCAGCACGAGAAAGTTGAGAAAACTGTATTGATAGTGGAGCCACGACCTTGAGGAATCGTTTAAAAAATGGTGTGTCTTTTTCCCTTGCAGCATCGGTAACTTTCTTGAAGCTGTTAAAAAAGGCGATCGCGCTGTGGTTCATGAACTCAATTGATTGATCTTTTTTGATGATAAGTACAGGAGTAGGAATAGCATCAAGCATACCCCACTGATTGAAAGTGAGTCGCTCGATCTCTTTTGACATTCCCTGGGTATTCATGTTTTGAGATTTCCTTTGCCGCACAATGCGTGCCTCTTGAGATCTGGTATATATTTGATTCGGAAAAGCGCGGGACCTGAATGAAAAAACGCAAGGTACAAACAGTGGATTGCGTGACGAAAAAAGTAATCCCTTCGCATTCAGCCAATTATAGCGCATTAAAGATAAGGGATGAAGGTGTCTTTTCCAGAAATACGAAAAAAACTATTTTTGCCAGACAAAAGGGGGCTGAGACATTTTTTTTCGTGTCCAGTTAAGACTTTTCCGGATACCCGGTCGTGAAATGAGGTAAAGCAGGAGACTGTGTTTACCTGGAAATGTCATGCATAAGATTCCCAGCAGAATGGTCAGCAATCCCTGACCGGGCAGAAAGAGCATGATTATACCGGCAGCCACAAGGAGTATCCCGACTACATTACGGCCGACGGCAAGCAGAATATTGACCGGCGGAGGAATCTGTTCGGCAAGATCATGCTGGAAGCGGAGAAAATAGTTTTGCGGCAGCCTGGCAATATACCATGGTATGAGAACCAGGCTGAGAATAAAGGTTGCCATCGAAATGAGAGTCAACCATTCCAGGTAGGGAAATATTACATCCATGATGGTCTAGGGCAGCAACATGTCTGAAAAAGCAAAGGATGAGACCAGTCTATTGTTCATCGACTGCCAGAAGAAGATCCTCGAGCGGGCGCTTTGGCACATGGTGCACCTGCTCGCTGTCTCTCCAGTATTTGATGTTGTTATCGGCGCATTCTTCTATAATCACTTTTTCCACCGGGACACCGAGAGCGATAACGTGATGCAGCTCCAGATGGTCGGCTTGAGGAAAAACATCGGCAAGTTTGGGAGAAAAAGCACCAATACGGCAGCCGCCAAGTCCTGCGGCAGTTGCGCCGAGGAGGATGTTCTGGGTGGCAATGCCAAGGTCAAATATTGCTTCCTGAACAGATCCGGTAAGTCTGTCTTTGTTGAGATAACAGAGTATGTAGGCTGTCGGGCGTTCGCTTTCGACAGGGCCTTTCCAGTCGCTGAGGTAGCCGGCCCAGCCGAGGTAGGGAAAGACAGAAGCACATTGTTGCGGCGCTGTAATTAAAAGGTATTGCCAGGGCTGACAGTTTCGCGCTGAACCGCCGAGGCGACCTAGATTTATCAGGTCTTTAAGGGTAGATACTTCCACCGGTTTGCGTGCGTCGAATCTTCGGTATGTTCGGGTGTTTTTAATAATATCCAGCATAGGTCCTGTTCCTCTTTATTCGTTTGCTGCGCCGATATGACTCAGGCGCAAATGAATACCGGAATTTCCTTCTTCTTTTTCTATACCTCTTGCGGAAGCGATGTTGTTGGGTGTGATGCCATGTTCGTTCCGTAAAAATTGTAGAACGACATTGAGTCTTTCCCGTCCGAGTCTTTCCAGCATGGAATCTTCAACCTCCACAACCTCTGCGGTAATGGGAGTAAACTCCTGCAGATCTTTCTCAACAATACCTTCCACTATACTCTCATTTGTATTTTGTGTCCTTTCTTTTTCGGCTCGTTCCTGTTGCCATTGCAGCAGTAAACGGTTGTTTTCCTGCCGTACTCGTTCGTTCTCTTTGTCCTCGAGGTCGCGGCGCAGAGATTCACCGTCTAGTACGGGGTCGATTCTCATCGTGGGAATCAGTTTGAGAAGAGGATGTTCGCTCAGCAGCATTCCGAAAAGAGAGAGGGTGGCTCGCCCTTCATCACTCAGTTCTGCTTTACCCGGCAGGAATTCTATGGTGTTGTTTTCGCGGAGAGAAGTGTAGGGATCAGGCAGAAGGAGGTAGGGAGATACACTGCTTTTGATGATAAGCTTCTGAAAATGGTTCACTGCCTGAGTAAATACCGTTTTATCTGGGTCCTGCAGCAATACCGACTCTTTGAAGTGGTCTTTGCGGTCGCTCAATAAAGCGATAGTCAGGGCAGTTGGAGAATCGGGAGCAGCAGCGCTTGCAGATGTCAGGGAAAATGCAGCCAGGGAAGGTCCGGCTGATGCATCTTCTTGATAATACATGTCCAGCAGGGTGCTGTCGGTCTGTAAATCAAAGTGCACAGAGAGCTGATCCCGGAGAGCTGCAAGGGGGAGCCTGTTTAATTCGAAGGAGACAGTTTCCGTAATGGCCTCTTCTTCTCCACGGGCGGAACCTTGCACGGAAAAAGGCGCCCCTGCCATTGTTCCCCGAAGGCTGTAGTCCATTGCAAGCTGTGCGGGAGAATGATGGAAATTGGTTATCGTCCCTTCCAGGGAAGATAATTCAGCCTGCCAGGGCGGGGTCATTCTCTCGTCTCTGTATTGCAGCTGTCCTTCCTGAAGAGTCAGATAGCCGATCTCGAGGTTCTCAAAAAGTGTTTCCGAAGAGGGGCTTTCCTCTTCGCTGGCAGGGAACAGGGCGCTCTTGATATTCCGGTACAAGGAACTGTCACCATTGAGCGGGCTGAAATTCGGCTGCAGGAGCGTAAGCCTGTCGATTTTGAGAAGAGATGATTCAGCCTGGAACACAACGTCATCGAGCAGCGCTTTGTTCCAGGTTGTCAGAGTATTATCAGCGTGACGATAGCGTCCGTCGGTCAGGGCGATTTTTCCCGCAGTGATCTTCTCAGGATAGGAATAGGTGATTTTGCCGTCAACCACTGCTTTGAGCTTGTCTTTTGATTCAGATCGCAGCAGACGGAGGAAAATGTCACTGTCTGTTTCCGAAATTGTGAGATTGAGCCGTGTCTGCAGGGGGAAAAGAGCCAGGGCACCATTTCCAGCTACATCTATCGAATCGGTTTGCAGCGCTGTAAAGGAAAGTGCTCCGTTTACATCAGAGCGGGTTCCGGCTGTTGAGCCATTTCCATTAATAGCGCTGACATGCAGATTGAAATCGTCAATGGAAATTGCGTCCTGGGGAGGATCTTGCAGAAACGCGATCCTGCCGTTCAGTTTGAAGCTGTCCAGTTTGAACCGCCCAGTTCGTTTTTCCACTAGAGGATCGAAAATTTTGGCGAGACTAACGCGGGAAGAAAGGTTTGCTCCGCTGAAAGCAAGATCCCCTATGGCGAAATCATCATCTTTGCGCGTCAGGCTACTGAGGGAAAGTCCTTCTGCATGCAGATCGTAGCCGTTTCCTTCCATCAGCACCTTTTTAAAAATAACGTTTTTGCAGGATATGTTCGCCGGTCCGCCGTCAGTGGAGAGTTGCGCGAAAGCAGCCTGGGCAAAGTCGAATCGTCGTTTATCAGCACCATATCTAAAACGACCATTTTCTATTTCGACCGCCCCTTCATATCGCTTTGCAGAAATATCGTAGGTTCCGGTGCCGCTCAGCAATGTTTCCGGGCCGGCTGAGACAAAGGCCTCACTCTGATCCTCCAGAAAGATGAGAGCAGGAAGGTTCACAAAGGCTGTCTCGATCGTGCCGTCTAAAGGGGAAAGAGCGAGTTTACCTTTGGCTTTGAGCGAGCCGGAGTTGGGGAGGGTGCCGGAAAAAGTAAAATTATTTGCTTTTGGTAAAGAGGTGGCAAGACCGACAGTCTGCAGATGAACAGTATTGAAATCAACAGCCTGTTTTTTTTCATCCTCAGGGAGAAGAGAGAGTCTTCCCTTGAAGTCTATATTGGCAATGGACGACTCATTGCTCTCCACGAACGTCTGCAGAAGTGGCGGAAGGTGCTGTGGAGAAAGACGCAATGTGCCGTTTTCGAGAAAAAAACCATCGATAACAATATTTTTGTCCTGGAAAAACACTCCGGAGAGTCTGCCGGATGGACCTGTGAGCCATGGAGTCTCTTTTTTTCCTAATGCGATTGAAGTGAAGCGTACATCTCCCTGCTCAAAGGAAAAAGAGACAGGGGCTGATTCCGCCCTTCTCAACACCAGTTTGCCACGGATATCAGTGGTGCCCCTGGCTTCTATATCTTCTTGCGGTGCGATTGCCTGCAGAGCCATAGCAACAGGAAGGTTATTAATTTCAATATTGCCGGATGGAATGGTATTTTCAAAGGCGCCTCGCCAGGAAAACAGAGAGAATGAATTTTCCAACTCGCCGCTTATCTGGAAAGAACTGTCCGGTGGAGGGCTGTTGCGCCGAAGAGCCTGGATGTTGGCAAAATTACGGACGCTGAGCTGTACGGAACTGAACACCAGATCCTTTTCCTCTGTGGCAAAGCGGACCTTGCCGTTGTCGGCGATAAGCAGATCAAGAGAGAGAGCCGGCAGATCAAGAGGAATGGTGTCGGTTTCGTTTTTGTCGTAATCCTGCAGGAAAAGGGTATCAACTGTTTCTTTGGAAAAAGCACTGTCGAAAGAGAGCAGGGGGTCGCGCAGCAGAAGGCTTTTGATGTGCACGTTGCTCTGCACAGGGTCGAGCGAGCCGACGATGTTGATGGTGGGGGCGGCCAGTGAAAGACTGCCGTCCCGGCTTTTCCAGACGCTGTCGCTTATCTGAAGCTGATAGTTCAGGAGCAGCTGCAGACCTTTTGCGCCCCGGGGAAGAAAGGAAATGTCAATTTTGGCGTCAGCCTCGCCTTTCTCTATCTGCACCGGCAGGGGAATGGGGAGATAATTACTGTACAGCGAAACATCCAGGGAATTCAACGTGGAAGAAAGCTTGGTGGGAGACTCTCCAGCTTTAAAGGCAGAACTGCCTTCCGTTTCACTGATCATTTCTATGGGACTGCCATTAATAACAGCTGAGAATCGCGGCTGGATGTAACTGCCGGCGTCAAAGGAAAAATTAGAGAGGGTTGGCAGGTTTATGGTGAGATTCTCTACCTTGTGAACTTTTTCTGCCGAAATATCCTGAAAGAGTATACTGCTTTCACTGATGGAAATATTATTCAGGGAGTAGAGAAAAGGGAGCTCGGCAAAATTGAGCATTTCTTTGGGGCTGTCGCCTGGTTTGGCAAAAAAGCGGGAAATATTATAGCTGCCGTCGCTGTAACGGAAAAGGGTGAAATGTGCCCCCTGAACACGGAGTGAATCAGATACGATTCCGTGCCGCAGCAGCGAGATAAAATCGAGATCCGCGTATATTTCCCTGACAGTGAGAAAGTCTTCCTGGCTGCCGTCATTTTTTTCTTCGCGAATCACAACCCCTGTCAAATTAAGTGAACATTGTAGAGGGTCGAAGCGGACCTCTTCCATGTTGAGGAGAAGACCTGTCCTGTTATGGAAGGTTTCCGGGAAGGTGTCTTTGATGTAAAGAGGCGCGAGGATAGTCAGACCATAGTAGCCGGCTGCGATTGCAAGTATGCAGAGAGGGATAAGAATGTATCTTTTTTTTATCCTTCTGTCGTCGCCCCGGGGAGGACTCTTCGGGGGAGGGGGCTGTTTGCTCGGAGGCTGCGGCTGTGCAGCCTTCTTCTCATCTGAAATAGTAATGTTGCCGTATAAATCTGCCATCAGTACTGGAATACCTGTATTGGAATACCTGTTAGTATCTTTTTTTAATACCCAGACGAATATACGCTTTTTCTTGAATCCTGCACTAATAAATGTATCCTCATTCCCGTTGCAGGGTACAAAAAAAACTTCATGTCGGAAAGTACAAATATTACACATTTTATCTTGCTAAATAACGGCAAACATATGTAGTATAACAGATAAGGATAAAGAGAGGCCCTTCTTTCTGTCCCTGCCTGCTTCAAAAGAATCGCATACTCCCTGTTGAATATGGCTTCTCCGGGGCAGACACACTTTTCCCGTTCCCAAGGGAATCAAGCAGCACTCACGGTCTGGCTTCCTGGTTGAGCACGGATATAAAAATTTAATTGAATTATGTAGATGTTCGAATTTATAGAATTATTGCGTTGGCAGGATGCCCTGGACATTCTCGTTGTCGCCTTTATCATTCACCAGCTTATTTCCATTATCCGCGGTACCCGTTCGGTACAGATGCTTCTTGGTATAGTCGTCCTCACCGCCGTCTATTTTATGGCAAGTATTCTGGACCTGGCAACCTTGATGTGGCTTTTAAAAACATTTTTAAGCTCAATCTTTCTTATTATTATCATAGTTTTTCAGCAGGACATCAGGCGGGCTCTGACCCAGGTCGGTAAGTCTCCTTTCCAGAAGACTGCTGATACCATGGAAAAAGATATTGATGAGATCATAAATGCCTGCTTCTATCTTTCAAAAAGACGCATTGGCGCTTTAATCATCCTGGAGCGGGATACCGGCCTGCGAGACTATGTCGAATCGGGTTTTGAGCTGGATGCTAATCTCACCAAGGAACTGCTTATCTCTATTTTTATGCCGGTCTCACCACTGCACGACGGCGGTGTTATTATCAGCAAACGAAGAATTCAGACAGCGGGCAGCATTCTGCCGCTGACGCAGAATCCCTATATAAGCAAAAAGTTCGGCACACGGCACCGGGCAGCCATTGGTCTTTCCGAAGAAACAGATGCTGTTGTTCTGGTTGTTTCCGAAGAAACCCAGGGAATTTCTCTAGTCCAGCACGGTGCGCTTACCGCCGTGAACGACGAGATTGCCCTGAAGACCGGACTTCGCGCCATTTTTGTAGGTAAAGATGGACGCTCATCGTCCTGGATAGAGAAATTTTTAAAATCATGATTATCACTCGCATACAGAAAAAATTACATAATCTCTGGTCAAAGGAGTGGCTCGTCAAATTTATCTCTCTGTGCCTGGCCGTCATGCTGTGGTATTTTGTCGGTGGAGAAGATGTGGTCGAGAAAAACATCACTGTTCCAATAGAAGTTATCAACCTTCCCAGCGATCTGATCATTTCCAACAAATACAAGCGGGATATCGACGTTACCGTTCGCGGACCGCGCTCACTCATCGTCGAGATGGGAAAGAGCCAGGAAGCGCGCCAGATAGATCTTTCCAAGGCTACCCCAGGTACAAAGGTGGAAGAGATATCCGTCGCATCTGTTCCTGTAAGTCGAGGAGTGGAGGTGCTGCGTGTCCAGCCGTCTTCCATTATTCTTTCCCTCGATAAACTCATTAAAAAAGAAATCCAGATTAACGCAGTCACTACCGGAAGCGTAATGCCCGGTTATGTCCTGCAGAATCTCCAGATCGATCCAAAATCCATCACCATCGCCGGACCGCAAACCATCCTGTCCCGGGTAGATGTACTTAAAACAGTTCCTATAAATATCAATGGACTATCCGAATCGGTGCAGTTGCAGATTCCATTGGAACTTGATGCTATCCTGGTTGATCTCATTGGCGAGACGTCGGTAACAGCTGATCTTACCATCGGTTATGACAGCGTTGAAAAGACCATTTCCAAGGTACCGGTAAGTGTTGTCGTTGGAGGCTTCCTGCAGGAGGTGAAGCCACCTGTTGTTTCGGTCACCTTGAAAATACCCAAAATGATTATCAAAAAAAATATGGATTTCAGCAGTCTTTTTACGGTAACAGCTGTAAGTGCCAATGATGAAGAAGATCGCAGACGCCTCAAGGTGCAGGTGGTTCCAGCACCTTCTTTAACGGTCCCTCTGGAAATATTGTCCCTTGAACCGGAATATGTCTCCCTGGCTGCAGAGCCGCTTGCCCCTAAAAATGCGGAAAGCGACAGTCAACCCCAGGAAAACCTGAAAGCGGAAAAGTAAAAAATGCAGAAACTGTTTGGAACAGATGGAATTCGCGGTGTTGCCAATGTCTTCCCCATGACCACGGAAATAGCCATGCAGGTTGGACGGGCAATTGCCTTTATTGTCAAGGAAGAAGGGCAGCGCAACAGAATCGTTATCGGCAAGGATACCCGGCTGTCCTGTTATATGCTGGAAAATTCCCTGGCAGCAGGTATCTGCTCCATGGGGGTGGATGTCCTTCTGGTGGGACCGATGCCGACACCCGGTATTGCTTTCATTACCACGTCCATGCGTGCCGATGCCGGAGTGGTTATTTCCGCCTCGCACAATCCTTTTCAGGACAACGGCATTAAAATCTTTTCCAAAGACGGTTTCAAACTTCCCGATGAGACGGAAGCACACATTGAAGATCTTATCTTTTCCAATAAGATGGCGGCATTATGCCCCTATGCGAGCGAGATTGGCAAGGCATCCCGTATTGATGACGCCAAAGGCCGGTATATTGTTTTTCTGAAAAACACCTTCCCTAAAACCTACGAACTGGATGATTTCCATATTGTACTGGACTGTGCCCATGGAGCCACGTACAAGGTTGCACCTTACGTTTTTGAGGAACTTGGCGCCAAAGTAACGTCTCTTGGGGTTGATCCCAATGGCGTCAATATCAACGATGGTTGCGGCGCACTCCATCCTGAACTCATGGCCCAAAAGGTCAAGGAGTTGGGAGCCGATATCGGTCTGGCTCTGGATGGCGACGGAGATCGTCTGATTGTCTGTGATGAAAAAGGAACCATTGTCGACGGCGATCATATCATGGCCATCTGTGCCAAAGATCTGCTCAAGCGAAGAAAGCTGAAGAAGAAGACCCTGGCGGCAACGGTGATGTCGAATATGGGACTTGAGGCAGCCATGGAGCGAATGGGCGGCGCAATGATTCGCACACCGGTGGGAGATCGTTATGTCGTCGAACGGATGCGGCGGGAAGGGTATTCTTTCGGAGGAGAGCAGTCTGGACACCTGGTTTTTCTCGATCACATCACTACCGGAGACGGTACTCTGGCAGCCTTGCAGCTTCTCTCGATAATGAACAAAACCCAGAAACCTCTCTCCGAACTGGCAACCATAATGGAAAGCTTCCCCCAGGTGCTGAAAAATGTCAGAACGGAAAAGAAGATAGATATCAGCACTATCCCCGGCTTCACCGATACCGTCGCAAGCCTGGAAAAAAAGCTCGGCAAAACCGGCCGGATACTGGTCCGCCCCTCCGGCACCGAACCTGTCATCCGGGTAATGGTCGAAGGCCGTGATGAAACCCAGATCAACGAAATAGCAGACGAACTCTGCGCCATGGTGCAGAAAACATCCCCTCTACCATAAAGCCATCCTCAGCATTGCACCACTGGTGCTCAAGACAAAGCTTCACACAGAAATATCTGTTAGTAAAGCAGTGCACGCCTCATCTTGAGCTTCCAGCAAATGAATAGCGGCAGGAACCGTACGACGAGCAAGCTAGTGGGGTACATTACTTATCATGGCTGTCCCCGGAAATGGGAATATTGATGCCACAATATTGATAAGATAGGATTGACAGTATACGCTATTCTTATTAACATTAATATAATTAATAAGATTGGAGGAAAGATATGCCCCATATGCACTCTGTACAGTTACCGGACGATATATCGGCACGTTTGACAGCTTTGGCAAAATCTACCAAAAGGACGAAGAGTTATTTTCTCCGAGAAGCTCTTGAAAGATCATTAGAAGACCTGGAAGACGCTTACCTGGCTGAAACAGCCTATGAAGACTTTTTAAAGAGCGGCAAAAAAGCAATTCCCATAGAGAAGGTGGAGAAAAATCTTGGCTTGGCAGATTAGCTTCACTCCAAAGGCCAAAAAAGAACTAGAAAAACTGGATGCTTCTGCGGCCAAAAAGATCCTTAACTTCCTTAAAGATCGTGTGGCTCCAGATCCAACAGCTCTCGGTGGACAACTCAAAGGCAACCTCAG
>JAZBNU010000524.1:0-6191 GCA_036350815.1 Desulfopila sp. | reverse complement strand
GCAGGAAATTACGTGACACTGCTAGACATGAAATCACGGCTTCTATTGCTCCTGAAGCTGCCAGGGAATGGCCGGATGCGCCTTTGATGGAAGAGAGTGGAGGGAGTTCGCGGAAGAGCTTCCGTATGGCCTTTGATTCAGCCAGATCGTTATCCGGTGTCCCTGTCCCATGAAGATTGATGTAGTTGATGTCATGGGGCTGCAGGCCGCTGTCTTCCAGGGCGTTCTCCATGGCTCTGAAGGCGCCGTTGCCTTCCGGGTGAGGGGCGGCAGGGTGATATGCATCGCAGGAAAGACCTGCACCCAGCAGTTCAGCAATGGGCTGGGCAGAAGGGATGGTGCTGAGCAGAAGCATCCCTGCTCCCTCGGCTACCGCCATACCCTGCCTGTCCCGGTCAAGAGGCTTACAGCCATTGCGGTCCACCAGCTGCAGTGAGTGAAAACCAAAATATGTCAGACGACTGAGAGAATCGACACCACCGACCAGGACAGTCCTGGCCTTGCCGCTTTTCAACATTGCCATTCCCATGGTGATGGCGACTACGCCTGAAGAACAGGCGGTGGAGACCGTCAGCACCGGTCCTTTACAGCCCAGTTTCCGAGCAAGAAAAACGGCAACACTGTTGAGGCCGTGATCACGGTACAGGTTTCTATCCTGCTCTCCGGTTCGCAGCAGTTGTTCGGTGGTGGCGATGCCGCCGGTGGTGGTGCCGATGATAATTGCTTCCGGGATTCCTGCACTGCTGCCTGTTGCCTGCTCAGCAGCAAGGAGGGCGAGCTGGTGTGTTCTTGGGGGAAAAGGCTGGAGTTCCAGTCCCGGGAACTGTCCCACCGGTAGCGGGGACCCCTGAAGAAGTGGGAATAGCCTGAGGGGGGCGACAGCGGGATGGTTGCGGCGCAGGAATGCTTCTGTTTCGCCGACCCCGGTGCCAAGGGAGCTGACTATTCCCATGCCGGCTACATAAATTGCTGTATTCGTCAAGAAGAGGCCTTTGTTCTGTTTTCATGTATATAGGCGGCCAGATTGGCAAGTGTCGAGAATACCTTTTCTCCAACCTCCTGGTTGTTGATGATGATACCGTAGTCTTTTTCCACCATAACCACCATTTCCAGAACATCTATGGAGTCGATGCCCAGTTCGCCGCCGACGAGCTGGGCCTGTTCATCAAAATCTTCAGGAACGACGTCCTGTAGGTTGAGAATATCGATAAGTTTCACTTTAAGTTCGTTAATAAGCTGTTGCATAGTCGTTTGTATGTGTTTGATGAAAGTGACGACATGTCGTTGTCGGTGTCTGGCTGAAGAACATGTTGCTGAACGTGCCGGCAGGGGATGTCGATAGTGTATGGGAGTTCTCTATTGTCTAATTATGGTGCCGCAGGCCGTCTTCTTCAACGGCATGGGATATACCATAAAGACGTATCTTATAAAACCGGCAGGAATTTGTCATCAAATTTGGTGGCGATATTGCAAATAATGAGGTAATAGTGTCGCATTATAGCCATGGATACGATACCTCCCACCGAACTCACTCTGGAAGACCTGCTCCCCCATCGGGGTAACATGCTGTTTGTAAATGAGGTTCTCGAGGTTGACCGCAAACATGCTCTGACCGTCTGCCGGGTTGCGCCGTTCTGGCCAATGGCCGACAAAAGCGGAGTTTCCTCGTTGATTTTAGTGGAGCTGGCGGCACAAACTGCAGGAGTATGCAACGGTTTGGACAGGGTATTGACTCAGGGGCGCGATTCCGATCCAACAGGCTGGCTGGTGGGAATTAAACAGGCGGAGTTTTTCATCGATTTTCTTCCTGTTGGCGGCACGATTGTCTGCAGGGCGGAAAATGTACACAATTATGAGAATCTCAGAGAAGTATACTGCGAGCAGCATCTGGACAGCAGGCTGATTGGCACCGTTACTCTGCAGCTGTTTCAGGAATAATGGAAAACAACTAGGCATCATGGAAGAAAATTCAGAGAGAGTCGCCATAGTAACAGGCGGAAGCAAAGGAATCGGCAGAGCGATCTGCCTTCAACTGGCCCGTGACGGGTATCATGTTGTCATCAATTACATGAGTGATACTGAGGGAGCGCAACAGACTCTTGACCTGTTGCAGAGTGATGGCGGCAAGGGAGAACTCAGTCAGTTTGATGTGAGGGATGCCGGAGCAGCGGAGAGTGCTGTTGAGGATGTTGCCGCAAGGTTCGGCCGCATAGATGTTCTTATTAACAACGCCGGAATCATTGCTGATGGTCTCTTTATGATGATGCCGCCCCGGAACTGGCATTCCGTCATCGACACCACCCTGGACGGCTTCTACAACATGACCCGGCCTGTAATCGAAAAAATGGTGCGGAGACGCAGCGGTGCCATTGTTTCTATTTCTTCAGCCAGCTCCATGATGGCAAACCGGGGACAGGCCAATTATTCTGCGGCGAAGGCGGGTCTGAACGCAGCCAGCCGATCCGTGGCCGCCGAAGTCGCCCGTCTTGGTATCCGTATGAATGTAGTTGCTCCGGGACTGATTGATACCGATATGATAGAAGCTGCCCCCAAAGAGCAGATCAAGGCGATGATTCCCATGGCCCGTATCGGCAGGCCGGAAGAAGTGGCAGAAGTGGTGGGTTTTCTCTGTTCTGATGCAGCATCGTATGTAACCGGCCAGGTACTCTCTGTAAATGGCGGAATGTTTTAAAATGCACTGAATCGGTTCTCCGCCCATCTTTTAGGTTTTCAGGCGAAATAATTCTATGAAATTCAAGCTTATCTATCCAAAATGGAACAAGCTCGACAGGCAGACCGAGTTTCACTTGCCGCCCCATGGTCCGGTTGTTTTCGCAGCCACGCTTCCTGACTATGTCGATATTGATTTTACCGACGAAAACCTGGAAGCCATTGATTTTGACGAAGAGGTAGATCTGGTCGGCATATCGATGATGCTTACCATACAGGTAAAACGAGGATGGCAGATCGCTGATATATATCGTAAAAAAGGGGTCAAAGTCATTTTTGGCGGCATCGCCACCATGCTGCACGCTGAAGAGACCATGAATCATGCCGATGCCGTCTTTCTTGGCGAGGCCGAAGGGCGGATGGAGCAGGTCCTGCAGGATTTCAGGAAAAACGAGCTGCGCCCTCTCTACAATTACATCGATGACAGGCCGGATATTGCTCTGGTCGGTCCGGCCCGCCGTGATATCCTCAAACGTCATCTCTACAATCACAAAGGCGTGCAGATGGTTGATCTGGTTCATGCCTCTCGCGGCTGTCGTTTTCACTGCTATCCCTGTGCGGTGTCCTATCTGGGCGGAAGAGAGTTTCGGCCGCGGCCTGTTGATACGGCAATTGCCGAAATGGCCGGGATTGACAATAACCGTCTTTTTATCGTCGATAATTCCCTGGCTCAGGATACCCGTTGGGAGATGGAATTGTTTCAGGAGATGATCCCTCTAAAAAAGAAGTGGTGCTCCCATCCCATTGAAGACAAGCCTGAAGTGCTTGATCTGGCGGCCCGTGCCGGTGCCTGGTATGTCTATCAGGCTGTGTTTGATACATCCGACTACATCAGAGAACGAATCAGGCGCTATCATGACCATGGCATTGGAGTGGAAGGGACTATTCTGCTCGGGGTCGATGATCATACGGAAGACTTTATCAAACGTCTGGTTGATTTTCTTCTCGAGATCGAACTTGACCTTGCTGAGTTTACCGTTTTGACTCCTTTTCCTCACACTAAAGCCTATACTGATTTGAGCCGGGAAAACCGCATAATCACTCATGACTGGAATGAGTATTCCGCCGATAAAGTGGTGTTTCAGCCCAAACACATGAGCCCTGATCGTCTCCAGAATCTGCTTGACTATGCCTGGAATACCTTCTACCAAGATGAACCGCAGCACATTAAGATGGCCAAGCTGTTCAAGCAGGTGGTGAAAAAAGAAATGGAGGACAACACTTTTAAGCCGAGAGATAGAAATCTGGTGGGACAATCGTTCGGCAGAACGGCCAGACGGGAAAATGATCGCTGACCGGACAACCGATATACAGAGGTCTGTAGAAGATCTGCTGCAAGGCCCCAGATTCCCCGAAAAAGAGTACTGCCGGGGCGTCACCTTTGCTGATGTATACAGTATGGCCATGGAGCTGCGTCATGCCCTGAATGAACCCGGAGTACGCCCGGATTGCGTCTGCCTTGCTGTTGAGGATAAGGCTGTGATGGCGGCTACCCTTCTTGCCGTACTCGGCGGGGGACCGCCTCTGCTTCTTCCCTATGCCTTCTCACCAGGGGTTCTGCTTGACCTTCGACGGACAACGGGCTTTGCCAATGCCGTGGCGGATCCGTCCCTTGAGCTTCCCGATGGTGTCCGGACCGTCCATTTCCATTCTGGTGATACAGTGCGAAACCCGGTTCAGGCAGAGGTTGCGCCCCATGCTGAACTTCTGCGGATTTTTACTGGTGGATCGACCGGAACACCGCGGATCTGGTCAAAAACGATTGAGAATATATTCGGCGAAGCCCTTTTCCTTGCCCGCTCCTATCGCATAACGGAACAGGATTGTCTGCTTGCGACTGTTCCCCCGTACCATATTTACGGCCTGCTCTTTTCCGTTGTTCTGCCCCTGGTTGCCTCTGCCGCGGTTGTTGATGCCACTCCCTCATTTCCAGGGGAAATTTCCGCTGCCGCAGAAGAGCATGGCGCAACTGTGCTGATCAGCGTACCGCCGCACTACCGGGTTTTGCAGCAGCAAAAACTGCAAATCCGTCTGGCTTTTTCTTCAGCCGGCATGCTTGACCTGGAAGATAACCGGCGATTCTGCAGGAATAACCGGGTGCCCGTTGTTGAGGTCTACGGTTCTACGGAAACGGGCGGCATTGCCGCACGCAACCGCTTCGACGGCGAAGAACATTTCACTCCTTTTGCAACGGTTTGCTGCAAAATTGTAGATGACCGCCTGGCCGTGCGCTCACCGTATGTTTCGCCTCAATTGCCTGTAGACGGGGAGGGGTACTATGTAACTGGTGACCGGGTGAAGGGATACGCTGATGGCCGATTTTCTCTTCAGGGACGCGCCGACAAAGTGACCAAGGTGGGAGGAAAGCGGGTTGATCTCGATCATATCAGTAGTGTAATAAAGAAAATGACCGGAGTTGTCGACTGTGTCGTGACAGCCCTGCCGGACACAGGGGGGCGAGGGCATAGAATCGGCGCTCTGGTCCAGGGCGAAGAACTGGATGTGACCTTTATCCAGAAAAATCTGGCCGAGTATCTCGAGTCTTATATGCTGCCTCGCCGTATAAAGAAAGTGGAGCGGATTCCTGTGAGCAGAAACGGAAAATATGATTGGAACACCATTATCAGTCTTCTAGACGTATGAGTGAATTTCAAACTGGCCTTACTGTTGGATATGCTTGTCTGGCAGCCTCGGCCGATCTCCTGGACAGAATCAACGTTTTTCCCGTGGCCGATGGGGATACCGGAACCAATCTGCGCATCAGCCTCGCACCCTTCAGGGAGAGCGAAAAAGGCGAAGCTGACATTGTGCAACAGCTGGCACGATGCGCTACCGGCAATTCAGGTAATATAGCTGCAGCTTTCTTCAGTGAATTCTGCCGTGCCGGGGATTTTTTCCAGATGGCGGAGATGGCGGCGCGGGGCAGAGAAAAAGCCTGGAAGGCTGTCGGTAATCCTTTACCCGGGACCATGTTGACAGTTTTTGATGCTCTGGCATCCTCTCTTGCTGCACTTCAGGAACAGTCAGATATCTATCCTGCCCTCGTCACCGATTTACAGCAGGCGGTACGTTCCACCACCCAGCTGCTCGATGAGCTGAAAAACGCAGCTGTTGTCGATGCTGGTGCTCTGGGACTCTATGTTTTTTTTGAAGGTTTTTTCAGAAACGTTGCCCGCTACAACGGAGAGGTTGATTCCATTTTTGATCTTTTTGCCGGCAGCCTCACTGTTGCAGCAGATTTTCAAGCTTCCCTGTGTCATGATTATTGCGTTGATACCGTGATTGAGATGACCGGGAAAGCGAAGGACGGTAAAACCGATTTTACCGAGTTCGGCGACAGTGTTGTGGTCATCCGGGACGATTCCCGTGTGAAAATCCATCTCCATACCCCCGATCCCGATCTTTTGCAGAGCCGCCTCGCTTCTTTGGGAAGAATCGTCTCATGGACTGACGAGGCCATT
>JAZBNU010000523.1:0-6580 GCA_036350815.1 Desulfopila sp. | reverse complement strand
TTTCCTGAACCGGTTTTGAAGGCCATGAAAAAGGCGAACGATGAAGTGATGGATGCGTATGCCGCGGAGAACGAAGAGTTCAAAACCGTCTATGAGTCACAGAAGGCATATATGGCCAAGGCCCGGGAATGGACCAAGATGTCGGAATACTATTATGTTCAGACATCGGAAATGGTAGAATAGGGTCGGCCGGAGACTGTGGAATAGAATACAGAGACCGCCTGTTCAAAAGAACAGGCGGTTTTTCCATTTGATGAGGTCGTGTTTTTTGAGTATAGCAATGTGTTGTATGATGTATGGAAGATAATTTTTCGGAAAGATAGGGGAGCCTACAGGGGAAACAATGTTGGATAAAATAGAATCGCTTTTCAATAAAGTGGTAAATATTGTCGGCAAAATCACTTCGGTCTTGCTTCTACTCATGATTTTCAACGTTTTTTACGATGTCATCATGCGTTATTTCTTTAGAAACAGTTCCGTGGGCATGCAGGAAATGGAGTGGCATCTTTTTTCCGTCATCATACTTTTTGGAGTTTCTGTGGCTTTGAAGGATGAGGGGCATGTACGTGTCGATTTTCTCTATGAAAAATTCAGCATACGTCGCAAAGCCGTTATCAATATTATCGGTACGATTTTCTTTCTTCTTCCTCTGGCATTGCTTATTGCCACCGGTTCCATCGGTTTTGTGATGGATTCCTACACAATCAACGAAATATCGGAGGACCCGGGAGGCTTAACCCATCGGTGGATTATCAAAGCAATGATTCCTCTTTCGTTCATTTTTCTTATATTCTGTGCCGTAGGCTATGTGATTAAAAACATAAACTTATATCGTGGAGCGGAAAAACAGGGAGGTGCGCAATGATCGGCATAGTCATGTTTTTTGCAGCTCTCGCCATGCTGGCCATCGGCTACCCGGTGGCTTTCACTTTTGGTTCGGTGTCGATTTTCTTTGGCGCTGCGGCAGCCTTGATTGAACTGTTGCCCGATTTCTCTGTGGTTGACATTTATGAGGAATTCTTTCTGATGTTTTCCATGATGCCGTTTCGTATCTACGGCATTATGAATAATACAATTCTCATGGCAATCCCTCTATTTATCTACATGGGGATTATTCTGCAGAAATCTGACCTGGCCGAGCGTCTCCTTGAGGCCATGGGTACACTGTTTGGTAAGATTCGCGGTGGTGTGGCGGTGAGTACGGTTCTGGTTGGTACTTTACTGGCGGCATCAACCGGTGTTGTCGGGGCATCGGTAGTTGCCATGGGGGTTATTTCCCTGCCTGTTATGCTCAAATACGGCTATTGCAAGCGGTTGGCTACCGGGACAATCTGCGCTTCCGGAACCTTGGGGCAGATTATTCCCCCATCCATCGTTCTGATTATCCTGGGAGATGTTTTTCAGCAACCGGTCGGTGATCTTTTCAAGGCGGCATTAATGCCGGGACTGGTACTGGTGGGGCTCTATATCATATATATTCTCATAATTGCCTTTCTGAAAAAAGATGTGGCCCCGCCCATTAAGGAAGATCTTTCCTTCACTCGCAGGCAGAATATTCTCAAGGCTCTCCTTGCCATAATTCCTCCTCTTACCCTTATTGTTCTGGTGTTGGGCTCAATTTTCCAGGGTATTGCCACCCCGACGGAGTCCGCCTCCGTTGGCGCTGTTGGAGCCATGGCTCTGGCTGCCATGTATCGGAAGCTGAGCCTGAAAATTATCATGGACTCTCTGCATGAGACGGTGAAAATTACGGCAATGGTGTTTGCTATTCTCATCGGTGCCACCGCTTTTTCCATGGTATTTGTATACAGCGGGGCCGATTATATTGTGGAAGATTTTCTTACAGGCCTTCCCGGTGAAAAGTGGACCTTCCTCATCTTGTCCATGATTGCCATCATGCTGCTGGGTTTCTTTATTGATTTTATAGAGATATCATATATTGTCGTGCCCATTCTTCTGCCGATTTCTGAGATTATCGGACTCAACCCGCTCTGGTTTGCCATTCTGATAGCCATGAACCTGCAGACATCCTTTCTCACCCCACCTTTTGGTTTTTCTCTCTTTTATCTCAAAGGAGTGGCACCGCCCGAGGTGCGGACTGTTGATATATACCGGGGTGTTTTGCCTTTTATTGTGATTCAGGTTGCAGTACTTATCTCGATAGTTGTTTTTCCACACATTTACGGATTCTAAACTATCGGAGCATGCGTATTTCGGCCATATTGGGTTATTGGTAGAAGTTGTTATGTTATCTCCATGTTATGCTCGGTTTTTTACGTAGTGGCAGCCCTGTGTAAACATATTTGGGGTAGCCCAGCATGAGAGCACTGGTCAGAGCCTGTCCCGGCGGCAGGTTGAGGTGGTGGCGCAGGGGTTGCCAGGCTCTAGCGGCGCTCATAAAATATCCGGCCCAGCAGGTACCGAGTTTCATGGCAGCGGCGGCCAGCTCAAATGTTGTCGCGGCTATGGTGCTGTCGACCAATGCGGAGGGGTACTGGCTGGGAGCGTGCAGGAGGACAAGCCCTGGTGCATCCCGCAATATGGGATCCTGACCTTCTTGCCATGCCTGAATAATATCTGCAAAGCTATATGACACTGCAACCGGGTCTTCCTTATTGAGTAAATCACCCATCCAGTCCAGAGTATGCTGTTTCAGAACTTTCAGTTCTTCAGGGGTATCGATCACAAGCCATTGAAGGAGCTGGCTGTTTCTGGCGGTAGGGGCATAGCGGGCCAGTTGTATCAACTGTTCGATAGTTTTTCTGTCAACCGCCTTGCTGCGGTACACCCGTGTTGATCTTCTCCCTCGTATCAACTGAGTCATCTGTTCCACGTCAGGCAGCAGGGTGTTGTCGAAGCTCGGCAGAGAGGGTACCTGGAATGCGTCGAGTCGCAGTGCCCCGTGCGGGCAGATTGCCATGCAGTGGCCGCAGGAGATACAGCGTTCTTCGGCATTTGGTGCAGGTTTGGGAAAGTCACTGTCCTCTATCATGTCGATTATTCCAACGGGGCATACGGCGGCACACAGACCATCCTTGTGACATTTTTGCTCGTCTATAGTAAAAAAAGTCATAACGTTCCTTTTAATTGCGGTTGTTGGAGGATTAAGGCCGGTTCGATTTGCAGTAGTGTTGCGATAGCAGGTACGTATCTGGTATCTGGTTGATGCTGCATCAATCTAAACCGGGTAGAGGAAAGAATACCTTTGTCTGTCTTTCCCTGCGCGTCAACTCATGCTATGGCATGAGTCACTCAATTTGTCAAGAGTGCTTTGGAAAGATTATTGGTTGCGTGCTGCTCGGCGCGTTTGAGTTCAGCCGAGATGTGGTGTTGCACTCTGTATGAAAAAAAAGGTCTTGCAGCCTGCTTTTGGGTCTTCGAAGGTTTTACCGAAGACTGTATCGTTTTGGAGGTGCCCATCGTGTTTCCCTCGTCTTGCGAGAATTTCGCCAATGGTTCTGATGGTTTTAGGCAAAGTCACGATCTTCTCATGAACGCTCCTTTGGGGATTTTTCAAGCGACCCCAAAGAGAGGTTTGTCTGCAGTGAATCACGCTTTTACGCGTATGCTTGGCTACGAAACCGCAGCAGAGCTTTGTGCTGCGGTAACGGATATAGGTATACAGCTTTTTGAGAGCAGGCAGGAGTATATTGAGTTCGAGAGCTTGATGGAAAAGGAAGGTGTCGTGACGAACCTGCACCGCAGATTCCTTCGTATGGACAGTTCTGTGATATGGGTTTCCCTCACTTCCCGAGTGGTCCGAGGTGAAGATGGAAGAGTGCAGTATTCTGAATGTTTTGTCTCTGATGTTACCAGCGAGGTAGAGAGTTTCAGCGAAAGTAGAAAACGAAATCGTCTTCTGGCCGATGTGACTCGTGAAGGAATCGTCATACACAAAAACGGTGTAGCCATAGATTTAAATAATTCAATGGCGCGTATGCTTGGTTTTGAGCGCAAGGAACTTCGCGGCACAAATTTCCTCGATTTCATCCATGAAGATGATCGCGAAAGAGTTCTGAACAATATAGCTAAAGAATACGCCCCTCCCTATGAAGTAAGGATAAAAAGAAAAGACGGTCTTTTTTTCTGGGTGGAGATTGAGGCCGAAAATTTTCCCATGGGAGATGACCTCTGGCGGGCTGCTGCTGTCCGGGATATCACGGAACGCAGGCAAATGGAGAAAGATCTGCGTACAAAGAGTGCTGAGCTGGAAAGATTTTTCAATTTGAGTCTGGACCTGCTCTGCATCGCCGATACCAGTGGTATTTTTCTCCGTCTTAACCCGGAGTGGTACAGGGTTTTCGGATATGCCGAAACCGAGCTCCTGGGATGCAATTTTCTCGATTTTGTCCATCCCGATGATATTAAAAAAACACAAGCGGCCATTGCTTCTCTCGAGTCTCAGCAGGAAGTGTCTAATTTTGAGAATCGCTATCGCTGTAGAGATGGAACATATCGTTGTATTGAGTGGCGCTCGAGACCGCAGGGAGATCTGATTTACGCAGCTGCCAGAGATATTACCGAGAGAAAAAGAGCCGAAGAAGCTTTGAGCCGGAGCGAGGAGACCTTTCGCAATATTGTTGAGGCTTCCCCCATGGGTATTCATATCTATGAGCTCCACGACGATGACCGTCTGGTTTTCACCAGTGCAAATGCCTCTGCCGACAGGATTCTGAGGACTGACTCCGCTAAGTATATCGGTTTGACTCTTGAAGAAGCTTTTCCTCCCCTTGAAGACACCGAGATTCCGGTTCGTTATCGCCAGGCAGCCCGGTATGGGCAGAGCTGGTATACCGAGCAGATTGATTATGATCATGAAGAGATTCAAGGCGCTTTTGAGGCGCATGTTTTTCAGATGTCTCCCGGTAAAGCGGCGGTAATGTTCAGCGATATCACGCAGCGCAAGAGAGCTGAGGAGGCGCTGCGATGCAGTGAAGAACGGCATCAAATGGCGATGTTGGCGGCTAATGACGGCCTGTGGGATTGGGATATTGCCGCAGACAAAATTTTTTTTGATTCCCGTTTCTATACCCTGGCGGGCTATGAGCCGGATGAGTTTCCCTGTCTTTTCAAGGAATGGAGCGGCAGGGTCCATCCTGACGATATTGAACGCTGGCAGGCAGAACTTTATTCACACGTCAGGGGGGAAACTACGGTTTTTGATGTCGATTTTCGTTTTCTCCGGAAGGACAATACCTGGATGTGGCTTCGTGGCCGGGGAAAGGGCGTGGAGTATGACATACAGGGCCGGCTCTCCCGTATGGTCGGCACGCATACCAGTATTACCAATCGTAAACGGGCTGAAGCTGAGAGGGAGAGATTGCAGGAACAGCTGACCCAGGCACAGAAAATGGAGTCGGTCGGTCGGCTGGCTGGGGGGGTAGCACATGACTTTAACAACATGCTCAGTGTAATTCTCGGTCGTACAGAGATGGCCCTGGTCGGAATGGAAAGCGGAGACCCTCTCTATGCAACCCTGCAGGAAATCAGCAAGGCAGCCGGTCGCTCAGCCCTGTTAACCCGGCAATTGCTGGCTTTTGCTCGCAAGCAGACTGTTGCCCCAAGGGTACTTGATTTGAACACTACCGTTGCCGGAATGCTGGCCATGCTGGAACGTCTGATTGGTGAGGATATTGATCTGGTCTGGATTCCAGGGAAAGATCTTCCACCTGTAAAAATGGATTCGTCGCAAATCGACCAGATACTGGCAAATTTATGTGTCAATTCCAGGGATGCAATTGGTGATACGGGAAAAATTTTTATTGAGACAGCTGCGGCAGTTCTAGACGAGACCAGTTGGCCCGCGCATGTTGACTGTGTTCCTGGCGAATATATCCTGTTGATCGTCAGCGATAACGGCTGCGGCATGGATAGTGAGACGATGTCGCACCTGTTTGAGCCTTTTTTTACCACCAAAGAGACCGGTAAGGGTACCGGTCTAGGATTGGCGACTGTCTACGGTATTGTCAAGCAGAATAAGGGCTATATTCATGCCTACAGTGAACCTGGACAGGGAAGCACATTCAAGATATATCTTCCGGTACATTCCCTATCACACGACTCTGTCGTCAAAGAGGAGAAGGCCTTGCAAACTGAGCGCGGCCATGAAACTGTTCTTCTGGTGGAAGATGAACCCATGATTCTCGATATGACCGCAAAGATGCTTGATCTCCAAGGGTATAAGGTACTGCCTGCCTCAACCCCGGGGGAGGCCATCCGGATTGCCTGCGAGTATGTCGGGCACATCGATATACTGATGACCGATGTCGTTATGCCGGAAATGAATGGACGTGAACTGGCCCGTAATCTGCTCAGCCTTTTTCCTGAGATGAAACGTCTTTTCATGTCCGGATATACCGCCAATGTCATCGCCCATCATGGTGTTCTCGACGAAGGCGTGCATTTTATCCAGAAGCCTTTCGCCATGGAAGAGCTTGCTGCGAAAATACGAGAAATACTGGACGGCCAATAACGGAGCAGACTCGAATAGATACCGGGCAATCGGGAAATGTTTAGATAATGCTTTTCCCGAAAAGTGATGCCAGCAGCGAGACGGCGACCTGGGCTGTTTTGTTCTTGA
>JAZBNU010000522.1:0-3380 GCA_036350815.1 Desulfopila sp. | reverse complement strand
GGAAAGATCCGGTTTTCAGGAGAGCGTATGTATTATCCATTCATGCTTTACAGCCCAAAAGTCCATCTGCAGCCAATCTTTCGCTCCCTGCAGGGGGACCCTTTTATTGCCGATCTTTCACCGCACAGCCCTCTCTTGGCAGACACCGATATGCGGAATCAGGCTGCCTTTCAGGAGTCTCTCGAGGCGGCGATGGCTGGTAACTGCAGTTGGGGCGTTGCGGCTTACCTGGAAAACCGGGAGAGCCTCCTGGCAGACTGTCCCCAGATGGTAGCGGAGAGCCGTTTTATTCATCTGGGTCTGGATATCATTGTTCCTCTGGGTACGCCTCTGCATGCCCCTCTTGACGCGACTGTAGTGGAAAGCGGCTATGAGAGCGGGGAAGGCAACTATGGTGCTTTTGTCATTCTTTGTCATACAAGTCCCCATTTTGAAACCTTTTACAGTTTTTATGGGCACCTGCGCAGAAGCAGTCTGCCGCAGGAAGGTGCTGTGATTGGCGCAGGCCGACCTTTTGCTGAAATAGGTGATTTCCATGAAAACGGTAACTGGTTTTATCATACCCACCTGCAGGTTATCACCGGAGAAGGGATGAAACGGGGCTATGCTTCCAAGGGGTACTGCAGTGTTGCCGACCTGGCGGAGATCAATGTCCTCTGCCCTTCACCCATTCCGCTCTTCAAAGCATACTGAACCATTGCTGCGCAGTGGCCTTGACTCTGATGTTCTCAGCCCACCTGGTAGGTTCCTGTTCCCGCGGCAATGAGGAGGTGGTGGTCGTTGTGCAGTTCGGTGCGGATCACGGCGACTCGGTTTCCCTGGCGGAGCACCGAACCTGTGGCTCTGAAATATTTGCCTTTACCAGCCCTGAGGTAATCAACCCGCAGGTCGATGGTGCCGATACGGGTCAGTCGCCCGGCTATCTCTTCTGTAGATTTTCCGTTAAGCTGCTTGAGCATTTCCACAGAGGTGATCAGACCTCCGGTAAGATCCAGAACAGCTGAGATGACTCCTCCGTGCAGCATGCTGCGAATGAAATTGCCCACCAGTTCATCACGCATATCGATTCGAACCTCGACCTCGTCAGGGGTCAGGCGGCTTACTTTGATGCCTAGTAAACGGTCAAAGGGCATTCTGTTTTCGTATATATCCTTAAGGATGAGAAGGGCTTCATCGAGGTGTAGTTTCTCTTTCATTTTTAGACCAATGGTTGGAAGGAGACGGAAAAGAACATTCGAGAGTCAGCATAGCCTGTTAGAGTAATTGATTTCAAGGGAAAAAAGAGGAGGCTGCCTGCTCTTCTGCAAACCCTCGTATCTTCTACTATCTCTGCGTGAAGAAGGCGGACAGACCTTACCGCACCGCGTATCCACGGCAGCTTTCTCATGGAAGCAATTCGGGTTAGGAAAAAAATTCCACTTCGCTTTGGCCTTTTGGTCGATTTCGGGTAGAGTAAGATGAGAATCATTCCCGATGGGAATACTGGCATGAGTTTTAGTTTATGGAGTAGATTATGAACAGGCGTACATTTTTGCAGAATGCTCTTCTGTGGTCTGCCGGAGCAGGGGTGCAGGTTCCTCTGTTTCACATTCCCGTGAAATTCGCTGTGGCACAGTCTCAACCTGAAGTTGCCGTGGTTACAGGCATGGACTATGAAAAGCTGGTACATCACCTTTTTACAATGCTGGGTGGTATGGAGCATTTTGTTAAAAAAGGTGATACGGTTGTCATTAAACCAAACATCGGCTGGGACAGGAATATGGAGCAGGCTGCCAATACCAACCCTCTGGTGGTGAGGACCATGGCGGAACTTGCTCTTGCGGCTGGTGCTGAGAGGGTGAAGATATTTGACAGGACATGTAATGAAAAACGGCGATGCTATGTCAACAGCGGCATGCAGCAGGCAATTGATGATCTGGGTGACAGTCGGGTTCGCCTTGAACATATAGATACGCGTAAATTCCTGGAACTTGATATTAAAAAGGGTAAATCACTAACTCGCTGGGAAGTCTACCGGGATGCTCTGGAGGCTGACTGCTATATCAATGTGCCCATTGCCAAACATCACGGCTTAAGCCGTCTGACCCTGGGACTGAAAAACTCCATGGGGGTCATCGGTGGTAATCGAGGCAGTCTTCATTTTAACCTGCCCCAGAAACTTGCCGACCTGGCCACTGTTTTACGGCCGACCCTGACAGTGGTGGATGCAACCAGGATACTGCTCCGCAACGGTCCTCAGGGGGGCAGGCTGGATGATGTCAAAAAGATCGATACTCTCATTGCCACCACAGATCCGGTGGCGGCTGACGCCTATGCCACAACTCTTTTTGGACTGCGGCCCGATCAGATCGAATCCACCGTGGCGGCATACAGGATGGGGCTGGGGGAGATGGATCCTGCCAAAATGCGTATCCGTACTGAGCGTCTATGAAGAATACGGGAATTTTCTTTTATCTTTCAGAGAGACGCTTTCCGCCGCTGTTATATTGGCGGCGTCTGAGCCAGATCCTCTTTTTCGGTGTTTTTGTTTTTCTCTTTATCAGGACGGACTACAGCGGTTCTGATCATATTGAATATGCCGTCAATATTCTTTTTCGCCTCGACCCTTTTCTTGCAGCCGTCACAATGGCGGCAGCAGGGGCTGTCATCGCTCTGATGCTGCCGGCTCTGCTGGTACTTGGCCTGGCGCTTGTCTTCGGCAGATCCTTTTGCGGCTGGGCCTGCCCCATGGGAACCCTGCTTGACGGCTGCGATCATCTGCTGCCCACAAACCTGAAAGGCAGAAAAACCCTGTTCCCAAGAGCAGGCCGCATCATCTTCTGGCTTGTGCT
Organism: Desulfopila sp.; assembly: GCA_036350815.1. Lineage (GTDB taxonomy): Bacteria > Desulfobacterota > Desulfobulbia > Desulfobulbales > Desulfocapsaceae > Desulfopila_A. The sequence continues at coordinate 549 of JAZBNU010000522.1, read as the reverse complement.
GCTTCTGGCCTTTTTGGGATTTCATGCGGCGGGGTATGTGGACCCTTTCGCCATATTGGTACGCGGTCTGGCGCAGACATTCTATCCTCTTTTTCACGGTTTGACGGAGACCTTTTTTACCTGGACCTACACTTCTGCTCCGTCCTATGTGAATAGCGTCACCGAACCGCTTTATGCCTGGATGAAGGACTTTCTCCTTCCGGCTGAGCGAAAATATTTCGAACTGGTCTCGCTGTCGTTTGTGGTACTGGTGCTGATATTTCTTCTGGAGATGGCGCAGAAACGATTTTTCTGCAGGAATATCTGCCCGCTGGGGGCAATGCTGGGCATGGTAAGCCGAAGGGGACTGCAGCGGGTCCGGGGCGGTTCGGAACAATGCGGCCAATGCCGCATCTGCGCGTCACTGTGCCGTATGGGTGCCATCGACGAAAACAGACGCATAGATATGTCAACCTGCAATCTTTGTGGCGAGTGTGCTGTAAAGTGTCCCAGGCAGATTATTGGCTTCACCTATGGTGGCGTCAGGCAGGGGCCTCTGCCCACCAGTTT
>JAZBNU010000521.1:0-6143 GCA_036350815.1 Desulfopila sp. | reverse complement strand
GGCAGAGGCTCGGAGACGGTTTCGGTGCACATGAGTCCGCAGCAGACAACCGCCATGGTAGATCGTCTGGTACAAGCTATTATAGCGCAGTTTCCTCCACGATAACGCGCTCTGCTCTATCGTTGATCAGAGCGAAGCAGGGCGAAAAACCGGAATACCCTTAGAAAGGGTGTGCAGCGACAGTTGCCAATTGTCGCAAACTATACCTATAATATTTCTATATCATTGACATTTTTTTTTAAATGTTTTAGGTTGGCCTAAATTATCAGCCATCTACGCAACCTTTTAGTGGCCCTGCAGATCGAAGGATCAATAGGAGCATATTAACATTCTGCTGTGAGAGTGGAGTGTTGTTATTAAATGAAGAAAGGCTTGGATTTAGAAAACCAATGAAAGATGAAAAAAAGCAGCAGCGCCAGGAGACTATTCTCCTGGAAGCCTTGAAGCTTTTCACTGAAAGAGGGTATTTTAATACCTCGGTAAGTGATATTCAGTCTGCTTCTAATCTCAGTGTCGGTACACTATATAATTATTTCAAAAATAAAGAAGCTATAGCCATTACCCTTTTCAGCAATATCGAAAATTGTCTGTATGAGCATCTTTGTGAAATAGATAAAAAGCATGACAATGTCTATGACCGCTATAAAGCGATTATTTATCATCTGTTTGAAACAACAGAACGAAATCCAGGCTCCATGAAGTATCTGTTTTACAGCAAGCACCGTGAATTCATGCCTGTGGATAAATCGGTGTTCACCTCTCTTCCGTTTCTCAAACTGCAGGAAATGGTAATACAGGGGCAGCATAAAGGTATAATCCGAGCAATGGACCCCCATGTTGCCATGGTTACCCTTTTCGGCGGTCCCCTACGCCTGATATCCCTTCGTATTGACGGAATTCTTGAGCGGCCATTACTGGAGTATTTCGAGGAATGCTGGGAATCTGCCTGGCGTGGAGTAAAAATGTAGTTTTGCTGCTGCACTGTGTTTTGCGCTGCCCGCTCAGAATGTTGTTGAAATACGGTCATAAAACAGATAGTGTTATTGAAAATCTATTGTGACCGAGCGCTCAGTAGCTGGCATCGCTCTCCTCTTTTGTATTCAACCCGATTATTACACGAGTTTGATAAGGAGAAATACTATGCATACCATGGCAGTGAATAAAAGTATTTTGACACCGGTGGAGTTTCTTAATCGCAGTGCACAGGTGTATCCGGACAAGGTTGCTGTTATTCATGGCAGCAAACGTTTCACCTATCGGGAATTTTTCGAAAGAGTACATCGACTCGCTAGTGCGTTGCAGAGTGCCGGTGTCGGGCCAGGTGACAAGGTCGCCTTTATCTGTCCCAATATTCCGCCCATGCTGGAAGCACATTATGCAGTTCCTCTCATTGGAGCGGCCCTGGTATGTGTAAATATACGTCTGTCGAAGAGCGAAGTTTCTTATATAGTAAACCACTCGGACAGCAGGATTGTTTTTGTTGATACGGAGTTTGCCTCACTTGTTGATCCCGCTGAGCTGGAAAAGGTTGAGCGTATCGTCAATGTATGTGATACGGGGACTGAGTCCAGCCTTGACGGTGTGGAGTATGAAGATTTTCTTGCCACAGGATCACCTCAACCCGTGGAGGCCGCGATTGCTGATGAAGATCAGCTGCTGGCCCTTAATTACACCAGCGGGACCACGGGCAGGCCGAAAGGAGTGATGTATCACCACAGGGGCGCCTATCTCAATGCCATCGGTGAAGTACTTGAATCGGGATTGAACTCCTCCTCGGTGTATCTCTGGACCTTGCCCATGTTCCACTGTAACGGCTGGTGTTTTACCTGGGGGGTGACTGCCGTTGGCGCAACACATGTCTGTCTGCGCACTGTAGCGGCAGAAGAAATCTATACTCTGATTGAAAAAGAGGACGTTTCTCATCTCTGCGCTGCACCGACGGTACTTATCATGATGAGTAACTGGCCGGAGGCGGATACTATCAAAATGAACCGGAAACTGAAAATCATGACTGCCGGCGCACCTCCGCCACCAACAATAATCCAGAATATGGAAGCCATCGGCGCGGATATTGTGCACACTTACGGACTGACCGAAGTGTATGGTCCCCATAGTGTCTGTGCCTGGCAGCAAGCCTGGGGAGATCTCCCTGCAGAGGAACAGGCCACCATGAAATCACGACAGGGAGTGCCTTATATTGTTACCCATTTTATGGAAGTAGTCGATCCTGAAACCATGGTGCCGGTGCCGCGGGATGGAGAGACAATGGGGGAAATTGTCATGCGGGGCAATAATGTCATGACGGGTTACTACAAGGATCCGGAGGCGACGGAAAACGCCTTCGCGGGAGGGTGGTTTCACAGTGGTGACCTGGCGGTTGTTCATGCCGATGGTTATGTGCAGATCAAAGACCGGAAAAAGGATATTATCATCAGCGGTGGTGAAAATATCTCCACCGTGGAAGTGGAGAATGTCATATATCGTCATCCAGAGGTTCAGGAAGTGGCTGTTATTCCGGTACCTGATGAGAAGTGGGGAGAAGTTCCCAAAGCGTATGTTGTGGCCAAACCCGGCTGCTCACCCAGTGCCGAGGATATAATTGCTTTCACCAAGGAAAATCTGGCCCGCTTTAAGGCACCCAAGTATGTTGAATTCGGCGAACTGCCGAAAACGGCTACCGGCAAGATCCAGAAGTTTAAACTGCGGCAGAAAGAGTGGGCCGGCAGGGAAAGAATACGTTAAGTCTCGCCTCTTTCGGGAGTTAGAATCGATACACGAGGGAAAGGCCAAATCTTATGGATTCTGTGTCGTAAAAATCAATACCGGAATCCCCCAGGCTGTATCCGGCTATGGCGCTGAAAACGAAGTTTTCCATGTCGAATGGTGCTGCATATTGCAGCAGAACATTGAAAGAGACCTTGTTTTCATCGCGGGTTTCTTGAAATATCGGGTGGATAGCATCATATTCGGTGTATTTGTAAGAAATTTCAGGGAATAGAGCAATTTTCCCAGAAAAATAGCGCCCGCCAAGTTTGACACCATAACTGGAATAGGAATAGGCCTCGCCTTCATGGTCTCCTAAAGAATAGCTTAGGGCCGGTATCAGTGAAAACGTTGGGAGAATGTCAAAAGCATAGCCCAAATTTGCGGTAACAACATTCCCGTCCCGTTCCAGTTCTGGGGTAATTTCCCCAATGAGATCATCGTCGACATCGGTATGATAATAGATCAGGGAACCACGGAAACGGGTGGCCAGTATATTGTCTAACGCCAGGTAGGTACCGTATTTGCGGCTGTCCGTTTCATCCCGGGGAGCATTGGTGAGGTAGGGATTTTTCCACACTTCACCAAAAGGAGCGGCAAAGAGCGCCACCTTGATATCGGCGATCTGGTCGAAGACGGTTGCTGCGCCGACACTCAAGGCGAAGGCCCCGCTCTCTTCAATTGGGGGCCGGCTTGTCAAAGTATAATGGAATGGCTTATTTTTATCTGGATAGTAGGCCAATGCCGGAAGAATGATAGGTACAGTTGTCAGCTCTCTGTCGGCGCCATTGTCAAGGTTGGAAATTATTTTTTTAGAACTGCCGGGATTCAGGTTGTTGGCGCTGTCTATAAACATAACACCGACACCTATATCTCCAGTAAAGTCAGATTCTTCAGCGGCTGAGCAGACTGCTGCGGTAAACAGTGCCACGGTGAAAAGTGCGTAGATAAAAGATTTCATGATATTTAGGATAGTGTCTGTAAGTGTTTGCCTTTCAATAGAAATATCATCATGCCGAGCTTCATCGAGTAACGTTCTGCACTGTGGTCAGATCGGTTCTTCTCATAATAACCGTATTGGAACTCTTTGCAATATTTTAGACAAAATTGCAAGACGTGATAAGATACAGAGAGATGTGCAAAGACGGTCTCCAGCTATTACAGTTCAGGAAATATAATTGTGGAACAGCCCTGAGGAAAAGAATGAAGCAGATATTGCTGGTGGAAGACAGCACGATGTTCGGCAAGCTCACCAAAGCGAAACTGGAAGCAGTTTTTCATGTTCCCGTATGCTGGGTCAAGACCCTGGCTGAGACAATTGCCGTCCTCGATTCGGCAAAGAATACCTTCTCCATGGCAGCGCTCGACTTCAACCTTCCCGATGCACCACAGGGAGAAGCGATAGACGAGGTGGTTGCCCGGGGTATTTCTGTTCTTGTGTTTACTTCAAATATCACTGAAGAAATACGCAGTCTGGTCTGGTCCAAAAAAGTGGCCGACTATATACTCAAGGATGATCCCAGCAGTATTGAGTATTTAATCATGGCCATGAAGCGGATGGAAAAGAATATCGATAATCTCATTCTGGTGGTGGACGATTCTGACGGGAAACGCGCTTTTTTTTCAGAATTGCTCTATGTGCGGCAATATAGGGTTATTACAGCTAAAAGTGGGGAAGAGGCTCTGGCTATTTTGCAAAAATACCAAGAAATTAAAATGGTTGTGACGCAATACTATCTTCCCGACATGGATGGCTGGCTGTTTTGCCGAAAAGTTAGAGAAACGTTCAAACGAGATCAACTTGCCATAGTCGGGATTGTGTCAAGAGGCGGCAAAAATATTGGTATTCGATTTATCAAAAGCGGTGCGACGGACTTTATCCTTGAAGATTCCTTTATGGTGGAGGAGTTCTATTGCCGTGTGGATCAATGCATGGAGATGATCAACCTGTTCCAGTTGAGCGGAAAGCCAGGCTGATTCTCCACAAAAAATACTCTTCAGTAAAACTTTACTCTCTTTTGTTGCTGTTCTTCTCATACCTCTCCTCAATTATCAGTGCTGCCCGGATCAGAAAGGTTACAACCGTCAGACCAAGGCAAAAAATACCGACAGTGATTGACAGTTCTACCCAGGTTGGCAGGTAGTCGACAACCTCGCCGAGAGGCGACGGGATCAGTCCCGGAACAATAAGCCCGATTCCCTTTTCCATCCAGATAGCGACAAAAAGCAAACCAGAAGCGGGCAGGAGGATTCTGGGATTATTTTTACCTGGATTTATGGCCAAAATAGATGTGGCAAGGATGTTGGCACCTATGGAGGTCCAGATCCAGGGAACCAGGGCATTGTGCCCATCGAGTCCGAAGAAAAGATAGACTGCTGAAATGGAGTGGTGGGTGGTGAAGTAGAACTCTTTGAAAACTTCGGAAAAGAGCATGATAAGGTTAATTATGGCGGAAACAACGATAATGAGGCGCAGTTTATTAAAAACCTTTCTGTCAATTGTATATTCGGTCACATTGTGAATGACGGCAAGTACAAGGGTTATGAGAGCAGGACCGGCGGCAAAGGCCGAGGCGAGGAAACGCGGTCCCATGAGCGGATTGTTCCAGAAAGGTCTTGCCGGCAGTCCCTGGTAAAGAAAAGCGGTTACCATATGGATGGAGAAAGCCCAGAAAATCGAGAGAAAGACAAAGAAGCGGTACTTTTTCTCATCGGCCTTGCGGTTGTGATAATGGTGGTAGAGGATATACATGGGCACCAGGGCGTTAAGCAGGAGATAGCCGTTAAGGACCAGCACGTCCCATGCCAGGATAGAAGAGGGGAAGTTAAAGAGGCCAATGCCCGGGAGAAGATGCCACGCCTGCAAGGGTCCGCCAAGATCGACAAAAATAAAGGTAAGACACATCACCAGCGCGCCGACAGCTACACCTTCGCCAATGATAACGACCCGGTGAAACTCGGGGTCATGAAAGACATATGCCGGCAGAATCAGCATGACAGCCGCTGCCGCCACGCCCACCAGGAAGGTGAAGTTGGAAATATAAAACCCCCAGCTGACGATATCATTCATTCCGGTTACGATTAGTCCATGACGTGCCTGAACGGAGTAGGCATATACTCCCAGAATCATGCCGGCAACCAGAATGAGACGATAGATCTGCAGAGCGGCACCGCCCTGGAGATTCCATCTGATCACGTCAAAAAGAAAGGGACGAAAGCCTTGAGGTGGAGTTGACTTCATGTAATCACCTGAATAGAAGATGGCAGTTATTGGGGTTTTACTGTCTAGTCGATGAAGTACCAGAACTTCGGATCCGTTCCTAACTCTTCTCTCATCCGGAAAACCTTCTTGTTTTTGAGGACAAAACGGATTTCACTTT
>JAZBNU010000520.1:0-8481 GCA_036350815.1 Desulfopila sp. | reverse complement strand
TCTTGTTTTTCTCAGGATCAGGTCAAGAAGATACTCTTGATGACTCTTCTCGAAGAACTGCCCGGGACTCTGTTGGAACGGCTTTTTTCTGCTGCAGATGCTGCGAGTCTTATTGCGGATATGACAGGGAAAAACCGTTTTTTTCGTCAGCTCGATGGTGAGGTGCCTCTATTCAGCTTCCATCATCTTTTTCGTGAAAGCCTGCTCCCCTTATGCGAAAGCCGGATGACGGACCATCAGCGCCGGGATATCCTGCGCCAGGCTTCCTGCTATCACCTGGAAAAAGGAGAACCTTTACGAGCGTTGCATTATAGTGCCCGGATTGCGGATTTCTCCTTCTTTGAATCCGTCTTGCGCGATTTCGGCCTGCTGCTGCTCCATAGTAACAAGGTAAAGACGCTCCAGCGGATTCTCGACAGTATTCCTCTTCAATATATCAATGATCATGCCTGGTTGAGCTTCTATTTCGGCGCCTGTAAGCAGGACTCCGAGCCTGCCCGGGCGCTTCCTTTTCTTCACAACGCCAAGAAGCTTTTTGCGGATACGGATGATGTTATCGGGCTTCTCGTCACCAACAGCCAGCTCATCGAATACCACACCATCATAGATGGGCAGTTCAACACCATGCAAAAATATGTCGAAGAGCTGGAAACCGTTTTTTCCCTCAGAAGGCATGACCTTCCCCTCAGCCTGCAATTACGGATGTCATACTCATTGGCAGTGGGGTTTTGCTTTCTTCAGATGAATATGGAAAAGGTTCGTCATTACGACACCTGGGTTTTGAAGACCAGCGTAGAACACGGTCTGGAAAATATGTCCGCCATGGCGCGTCTGATCCGGGCCTATCGTTATAGTTTTGTCGGGAATTGGAAGGGTTGCCTGGAAGAGTTGGAGGCATCTCTGCCCTTCGTTGCAAATCCGCTGGTGAACGGACTGACAAGGCTGTTTATTTATCCCCTGCAGGTCAATCTTCTTGAGATGACTGGTGACTTTATAATCTATAGAGAACAGAGAAAAGAGCTCGTCTGCGTAGGAGAACAGGATGCCCTGGTGCAGAGTGTTATAGGACCGCTGCTTGCTGTGCTCAATGCAGATATGGCGCTTGCCGAAGGCGATATTGACGGAGTGGAAGGATACATCGAGCAGGGTCTGCAAAACAGTCATGCCGGAGCCAAGCCGCATTTGCGCAGCCAGTTTCTCTTCTATCAGGCAATGATGTATGCCGTCAAGGGGCAGCGGGACAAGGCTCTGACGGCAATCTCGGAATCTTTATCCTCATGTCTTTACTGTGTCTTCTTCATTTCAAAAGCAGATACATAGGGGATTTTCAGATGTATAGTTCATCTTTTAGGTGCCTTCAGTCAAGATATCTGTGCATGCCTGTTTCTGTTTGCGCAACACCTTCATGATACCTGCCGACGTAGTAGTCCAGGATGAAATGCTCACTCCGGCTTTTCGCAAGCCTTCAGCCGCCCAGGTATTGCAGGTGTAGAGCAGTGAGTATCTGCCGGCACCTTTATAGAAGCTGCTGTTGCCGTAGATACCCTGGCCAATTCCGATGATCTTGTCTTCGCTGTCGTAGGCGAAGTTTTCCGCTAGAAAAGCAGTGAGAGAATCAAGGTTGTTGATGCTGATACAGGTTCCCAGGATTTCATGACCGATGAAATACTCCAGAGGGGAACCGACAATCGCAGCAACATGAACAACGGTACCCCTGGAGAGGAAAAGGGCCTGCAAGGCCAGTGCAGTGCTTATTTCATCGGCCTGATAGAAAGCCTGGTCTCCCCAGCCGATTTCATAGTAGTCGGTTCCGGGAAAACGTTCCTGTAACTGTGGGAGTATATAATCCAGTTCCGCAGCAGGAACGATAATACCGGTGTGCCAGCCATGATTGACAACATAGACCATATGCGGTCTCCGGTTTTCAGCCGGAGGCGACAATTTGGTAATGGTAGGGTCTGGCGCACAGGAAAGCAACATGACAGCGGTGAAGAGACAAACAATAGTTTTTATGCCATAAAACATGAATTTTTGAACAATATTAATACATTGGTGAGATATGTGCTCCCGCCAAAGGATTCTGTGAATTTCGGTGGCATGGTGCAAACTCTGATCTTCGCTGTTGTAGATACTTTCTCTTTGTATCTGCGGCTATTCAATACCGAGATAAGTAAGAATGCTCTGCGCTGCCTGCCTGCCCTCGGCAATGGCGGTAACTACCAGATCAGAGCCGCGCACCGTATCTCCTCCGGCGTAGATCTTCTCATTGCTGGTCTGGAAATTCAGGACACCGTCCCGGCGCACTTTGATCCTGCGGTGCTCATCAAGCTCGACACCGTTTTTGGTTAACCACTCAGGAGGACTGGGCTGAAAACCGAAAGCAACAATAACCGCATCTCCCGCGACGATATGTTCACTGCCTGCAACCGGTCGTGGAGATCTTCTTCCCTTTGCATCCGCTTCGCCAAGTTCAGTCCGGACAACCTTGACCCCGACAGCTTTCCCGGCTTCTGCGACAAGCTCGAGGGGCAGCATATTCCAGAGAAAGCAGACACCTTCTTCTTTGGCGTTTTTCACCTCTTTGGCCGAACCCGGCATGTTGGCCTCATCGCGGCGATAGGCACAGGTCACTTCGGAGGCACCCTGGCGGATAGCAGTGCGGACGCAGTCCATGGCAGTGTCGCCGCCGCCGAGCACCACGACTTGTCTGTCCCGCAGGTCGACAAAGTCATGCACCTGTGGATATCCCAGCAGTTTACAGGTATTGCCGATCAGGTAGGGAAGGGCCTCGTAGACACCATCGAGGCCGCTGTTGCCAAAATCCCCCATTATGGATGTGTAGGTGCCGTTGCCGACAAAAACCGCATCGAAATCTTCCAGCAGGGTCTCAAAAGCCAGATCCCTGCCGATCTCGGTGGAGAGGACAAATTCGATTCCCATGGTGTCAAAAATCTGCCGCCGCCGAACCATCATCTGCTTGTCGAGTTTAAAGGGCGGTATACCGAAGGAGAGCAAACCGCCGATTTCCGGATTCTTATCATAGACCACCGGTTTTACACCGTTGCGAATAAGCACATCGGCGCAGCCGATCCCGGCCGGTCCGGCTCCCACTACCGCCACTCTTTTGTCGGTCATAACCACCCCCGACATGTCGGGCTGCCATCCCATCTCAAAAGCTGTTTCGGTGATATAGGATTCGATGCTGCCTATGGTCACGGCACCAAACTCATCGTTGAGCGTACAGGCCCCTTCACAGAGGCGCTCCTGCGGGCAGATTTTGCCGCATACCTCGGGCAGGCTGTTGGTCATATGACTCAGTTCCACCGCTTCGATTATATGTCCTTCAAAAGCCAGTTTGAGCCAGTCGGGGATATAGTTGTGCACCGGGCATTTCCATTCGCAATAGGGATTGCCGCATTCTATGCATCTGTCCGACTGCATCTGCACCTGGTTTTCACTGAAGCCGTGATAGATTTCATCAAAGAGCCTGAGCCTTTTCTGCAGACTTTTCTTTTGCGGCTCAAGCCGCTCAACTTCTATAAACTGGTATACATTTTTACTCATGATGATTCTCTCAGAGAAGGCTGATGTTATGCCGCTTCGGTCTGCATTGCCGAAATAGAGCCATAACGGTGGCCAAGAAGAGTTTTAATATCAGTTGCGCGTGGTTTTACCAATTTAAAGCGCAGAGAATAGCTGATAAAGTCATCAAGGAGAATTTCGGCAAAGCTGCTCCCGGTTTCTCTGTGATGACGGCTGATGACTCCGCGGAGGTGTTCCTGGAATATGGCGAGTTTTGCCAGGGACAGCACCTCGACAAGCTCTGTGTTGGTCCTTTTCTCCAGGTGATCTTCAAGGTCCAGGACGTAGGCAAAACCGCCGGTCATTCCTGCACCGAAATTCACCCCGGTCTGGCCGAGAATGGTAACCACGCCACCGGTCATATATTCGCAGCCGTTATCTCCAATCCCTTCAACCACAGCTTTGGCACCGGAATTTCGAACAGCAAAACGCTCACCTGCCTTGCCTGCGGCATAGAGTCTTCCCCCGGTTGCGCCATAGAGGCAGGTGTTGCCGATAATGGTGGCTTCATTGGACCTGTAGGACACGCCTGGTGGGGGTTTGATTACCAGCTTGCCGCCTGACATGCCTTTGCCGACATAATCGTTGGCATCGCCGATGAGGGTCATATTCAAACCCCGGCTGTTCCATACGCCGAAACTTTGTCCAGCGGTACCGTCCAGTTCAATGTCGATATCACCAGCTCTCATGCCGTCCCTGCCGTGCTCCTGGGCAATGATGCCTGAAAGCCGGGCACCCACTGATCGGTCGGTGTTGCGGATATGATAGCGGCCCTGGTCACTGCGATTTTCCTGTACCGCGGCGAGGTGAGTCTCGGCCATGGCAGTATTGAGTCTGCCGGTGTCTTCGGGAGTGTTGTCCTCAAGGCAGTGAAGCGCCGTTTTCTTTGAAGGAGCCGGCACCTGCAGCAGTCCGGAGAGATCGAGCCGCTTTTGCTTTTCGGTGATACCGACCGCGCACTCGAGCAGATCTGTTCTGCCGATCAGGTCTGTAAGGTGGGCAACACCAAGTTCAGCCATGATCTCCCGTGTTTCCAGGGTGATACTTTTGAAAAAGTTCATCACCATATCAGGAATGCCTTTGAAGTGGTTCCGGCGTAGTTTCTCATCTTGTGTGGCCACACCGGTCGCGCAGTTGTTGAGGTGACAGATACGGAGGAATTTACAGCCCAGGGCAATGAGCGGTGCAGTACCGAATCCGAAGCTCTCTGCCCCCATAATGGCGGCTTTGACAATATCGGCACCGGTTTTGAGTCCGCCGTCCACCTGGAGCCGCACCTTGTGGCGCAAGCCGTTTTCCACCAGAGCATGATGTGCCTCCACCAGCCCGAGTTCCCAGGGACTGCCGGCATATTTCACCGAGGTCAGGGGACTGGCACCGGTGCCGCCGTCATAGCCGGAAATGGTGATCAGGTCAGCGTAGGCTTTGGTTACGCCGGTGGCGATGGTTCCGACCCCTGGCTCGGAGACCAGCTTGACCGATACCAGGGCAGCGGGATTAATCTGTTTGAGATCAAAGATGAGCTGGGCCAGGTCTTCAATGGAATAGATATCATGATGCGGCGGGGGAGATATGAGGGCAATCCCCGGCAGGGCAAACCTGAGTCCGGCAATATGGGCGGAAACCTTATGTCCCGGCAGCTGGCCTCCTTCTCCGGGTTTTGCTCCCTGGGCCATTTTTATCTGGATGACTTCCGCATTCATCAGATAATGCGAAGTCACCCCAAACCTGCCCGAGGCAACCTGTTTTATCTTCGAGGTCCGCTCTGTGTTGAACCTGGCCGGGTCTTCACCGCCTTCGCCGGAGTTGGAATTACCGCCAAGACGGTTCATGCCGATGGCCAGTGCTTCATGAGCCTCGGGGCTGAGTGCTCCAATGGACATGGCAGCGGAATCAAAACGTTTATACATGGTTTCCGGCGTCTCCACCTGGTCCAGAGGTATGGGCGTACCCGGGCTTTTAAAGGAAAGCATGTCGCGCAGGCTGGAGATCGGTCGTGTGTTGACACAGTCGGCATAGAGTTTGTAGTCCTTGTAGTTTCCTGTCTTTACTGCCTTTTGCAGCAGGACGACCACGTCGGGATTATAGGCATGATATTCGCCGCCATGAATATATTTGAGCAGGCCGCCCTGACCAAGAGGCAGATGGCTTTTCCAGGCAGCACGGGCTAGCCGGGCCTGGTCCTTTTCGATATCGGCGAAGCCGGCCCCGCCTATTCTGCTGACAGCTCCGTAGAAGCAGCGCTGCACCACCTCGTCAGCGAGCCCCAGCAGTTCGAAGAGCTGGGCGCAGCGATAAGAGGCCACCGTGGAAATGCCCATCTTGGACATGATTTTGAGGATACCCTTGTTGATTCCTTTCCTGTAGTTATTGATCGCTTCCTGTTCATCATGCAGCACATGTACTGCGACCAGTCGAGCCAGAATCTCATAGACCAGAAAGGGGTAAACAGCCGTTGCGCCAAAGCCGAGGAGCACGGCAAAATGATGCGGGTCTCTGGCGCCTGCGGTTTCCACGAGAATGTTGGTGTCACAGCGAAGACTGTTGTTGATCAGAGCGCGGTGTACCGCGCCCACGGCCATGGGCATGGGGATCGGCAGTTTCTGCTCTTCTATGTCCCTGTCACTGAGTACTATAAGAACCGTGCCATTTACGGCAGCGCTCACGGCCTTTTCACAGAGCGCGGCAATGGCTTTTTGAAGACCAGTTTCCCGGTTGTAGTGTACGGAAAACAGGGTTGAACGATAGTGGTCCTCCTCCAGCTCTAGAAGCTGTCGGTATTCACTGTATACCAGCACCGGGGAGTCGAACAATACCCGGTTGGCGTGACTGTGGGTTTCGTTGAAGACATTCTGTTCCCTGCCGATACAGGTGGCCAGCGACATGACATGACTCTCCCGCAGGGGATCAATCGGCGGATTGGTCACCTGGGCAAACTTCTGGCGAAAGTAATCGTAGATGATTCTCGGCTGATGGGAGAGCACCGCGATGGGGGTGTCGTCCCCCATGGAACCCACTGCCTCCTGGCCCTTTTCGGCAAGAACGCGAATAACCTGGTCAAGTTCTTCGCGCGAGTAGCCGAACATCTTCTGGTAGATTTTCAATCTGTCGGGATCAAGTTCGGCCTTGCCCTGCAGGGTGTCTTCTACCTTGTCCATGGGAATGAGTCTGCGGCTGTTCTTCTCCATCCAGGAACGGTAGGGATGTCTGCCCTTTAGGTCGCGGTCGATGTCCCAGGAGGTCCACAGACGCCCTGTAAGTGTGTCAAGCACAAGGAGTTCACCGGGGCCGACCCGGCCTTTTTCAACCACTTCATCGGGGGTATAGTCCCAGATGCCCACTTCGGAAGCGAGGGTGATCAGCTTGTCTCTGGTGATCACGTATCTGGCGGGGCGCAGGCCGTTTCGATCAAGACCGCAGGCAGCATAACGGCCATCACTCATGACAATGCCGGCCGGCCCGTCCCAGGGCTCCATGTGCATGGAGTTAAAATCATAAAAGGCCCGTAAATCATCGTCCATTGCCGGATGATTCTGCCAGGCTGGCGGGATGAGCAGTCGAAAAGCGCGAAAAATATCCATTCCTCCGGCAAGCATCAGCTCCAGCATGTTGTCAAGACTAGAAGAGTCGGAACCGCTGCTATTGACAAAAGGTGCCGCCTCCTGCAGATCCGGCAGTACCGGGGAGCGGAATTTATATGATCTTGCCTCTGCCCACTGGCGGTTGCCGGTGATGGTATTTATTTCACCATTGTGGGCGAGAAATCTGAAAGGCTGGGCCAGGGGCCAGCGCGGCAGGGTGTTGGTGGAGAAGCGCTGGTGAAAGAGGCAGATTGATGCCTGCATGCGCAGGTCGGCAAGATCGGGATAGAAGCTGTTCAGGTCAATGGGGCGGCAGAGTCCTTTATAGATGATGACCACGTTGGAAAGCGAAGCGATATAGAAATCCGGATCATCAATAATCCGCTTTTCAATGCGCCGGCGTACCATATACAGTCGTCTCTCCAGGTCTTTCGTTCCCCAGCCGCTTGGGCCGCTGACAATAACCTGGGCGATTACGGGCATTGAAGAGAGGGCCACTTCTCCCAGTACCTCGGGGTTCACCGGAACGTCGCGCCATCCGGCAACGGTGAGTGTTTCGCTCTGCAACTCTTCGTTGATTACCGCAACGGCTTTTTCTCTTTTTCGCTGCTTGGGCGAGAGAAATATCATCCCGACACCATAGCGGTTACCGAGATTCCAATCGTTTTCCCTGGCCAGGGCCTGGAAAAAGCTGTCGGGTTTCTGCATCAGCAGACCGCAGCCGTCACCGGTCCTCCCGTCTGCGGCAATCCCTCCCCGGTGGCTCATCCGGCTTAAGGCGCCAATGGCAGTGCGCACAATGCGATGGCTGGCCTTGCCGGACATATGGGCAATCAGCCCAAACCCGCAATTGTCCCTGATCTCGTCTCGATTATAAATTGCCATGCTTTACCTGTTGGTTCCGATAGTTCACAACTTGAAGGAGTCTGGTGAGTGTAGAGTCATCACTGTTTGTTCATTTCTGTTTTGGAAAAGATTACTATACCATATTTACATAAAGAACAGCAGTCTGGATATTGCCTGCTTCTGTTTCAATGATCATGAGCTATGTCAAGACAACACTCTCTCGTGTCGATGAAACCAGGATTTGTCCTTTTCAGAGCGGAACTGCATTCGGCTGATCGTGATTATAAAAAGCGGCTGTCGGGAGAAAATGGTGAATTTTTTGCCCGCCAGGGATCTGTAAATCCTTTCTAGGGCCTGATATTGTCGTTTACTTGAACCGTACCCTGCTGGCCTCTTTACCCAAGTTATCCAGTGGTGCAATTGCTGCCACATATTGCAAATATCCTTGAAGTTAAGGGAATGAGTTTCAGTG
>JAZBNU010000519.1:0-9599 GCA_036350815.1 Desulfopila sp. | reverse complement strand
GGCAAAAGTGTTGCCGAGTGCGGTTGCGGCATCATAGCCGACAACGAATACCCTTCTGTTTTTCGGTGGTTTCATAAGTGAAGATTACATTGATTTTTTAAAGACCGCACAGGCATTGCAACCACCGAAACCAAAGGAATTTTTGAGAACATATGGCTGCTCGAGATGACGTTTGCCTTCTGCGACGCAATCTATGATGATTTGCGGATCCGCTTTGTAGTTGATGGTCGGGGGGAGGCAGTTTTCTTTCATTCCCTGAATAAGAAAGATGGTCTCTATAACGCTGGAAGCCCCCATGGCGTGTCCGATCAGCGATTTGTTGGCGCTGACGGGGGGAATGGTTTTGCCGAATACTGCTTGTATGGCATCGTATTCGGTTTTATCGCCTACGCGCGTGGATGCGGCATGCGCATTGATTGAGGCAATATCTTCAGGAGACACGGACGCATCCTTGAGAGCATCTGCCATACATTGTTTGACGGTGTCAAAGAAAGGCGCGACAAAATGATGTGCATCGGAGGTCATTCCCCATCCGGCCAGTTCGCAATGATAGGGCAGACCATGGGCCTCGGCAAACTCTCGGGCTGCCAGGATAACGGCACCGGCTCCTTCAGAGATGACAAAGCCGCGCCGGTCAGCCGAAAACGGTCTGCTCGCTCTCTGGGGGGGCTCCTCTTCCTCTCCTTTTTTGGGAGAATAGACCCCGTTCATGGTGTAAAACCCGGCGACGATCGGTTCCACCAGAGCAAAGTCCACCGCCCCGCAGATAGCAATGTCAGCCCGGTTCTGGGCGAGAAATTGAGAGGCGATGAGTATGGATGTCAGCCCGGTGGCACAGGCAGAAATGGTAGCCGTAATCGGTCCTTGAGCCCCTGTTTCGATAGCGACCTTTCCCCCGACCATGTTGATGCAGGAGTTGGGGTTGGTATAGGGATGGGGCAGTTTGTTCTTAGACTGCAGCTGTCTGTCGGCACTCAGGACAGCGTCAAGTCCCCCTATGGCAGAGCTGTAGGTTACGGCGGTGCGGCCTGCAAGAGCAGGCGTCAACTCAACGCGGCTCTGCTGTAGTGCACGAACGGCGGTCAACAGGGCGTATTTGAATATCGGAGAAGTCCAGGCTGCCTGGTGTCTGGCCGTGAGAAAAGGGTAGTCGAGAGAGTCAATGTCGGGAACCTGGCCGGCAATCTTAACCGGAAAATCCGGGGGCAGGGGGAATCGGGTCAAAGGGCCGATACCGCTCCGGCCGGCAAGTGCTTTCGCCCATTGCTCCTCCAGATTACTTCCCAGTGGTGAGACGGCATCATAGCCGATGATAACAGCATCTCTGTTGCCCATAATGCTACCAGGGAATAAAGCGATACAGCTTGGCAAACATTTCGTAGACTTCGATCCAGTTCTGCAGATCCTGGGTGGTTTTTATGTGAGCTCTTTTATTCACCATAACCCAACTCATATGTGCCGCACCGTCCTTGCAGGTCGCGCAGTCTCGGGTTTCAGAGGTGCAGCAGCGATGCATGGCCTGAAGTTCAGAGGACCAGCGGATAAAACCGATCAGCCGCTTGGGTTGAGGGTCCCGGTTGTCAATGGGTTCCGTGACCGAAGGACATTCCATCCAGCCAAAGGAGCGGCCCAGCATTTTGCCGGTGGTTATCACTTCATGATAGTATTTGGAGGAGATCACGGTATCCGGATAACGGTCCAGCATCTCATCCATTTCCTGGCGTACCGCAAGAAGCTCTTCAGGCTGCCAGGAAAACCCGTCTACCTCTTCGTCGTTGGAGAGCAGCTGCATATGAACTTTGAGGCCGACATCTCTGATCTTGCGGATGATTTTTTCGGTCTTGCCCAGTTGCTTTGGGGTGATGGTATAGAGATAGTAGGCGTTTGGGTCCCCCTGATAATTGGCGCTGGAAATTTTAAAGGTGTCCTTGCCGCGCAAGATCTTTTCGTCCTCGGCATCACCCCACAAAGAAATTCCGACCATCATGTCGGGAAATCTGTCCCGGGGAACTTTGATAAGGCCATTGGTGGCGCAGAAGGTTGGCAGTTTTGTATAAAACGCCTCAACCCGATCAAGACACAGGGTTGGTTCCCCGCCGATCAGGATGGCAAGGTTCACGCCGCGTGCCATCTCCTTGGCAATGAATGCATGCCATTTGTTTATGTCGGTTTCCTCCGCGGCAACCTTATGTTCCCCGGAGGAAAAAAAGAAGCAGCCCTTGCAGCGAAGGTTGCAGCGATTGGTGACATCGTAAATGGAACTTCTGATGTTGAGCCTGGATATCCTCTGGTATCTCTTGTACCAGTGTTCGTCGAGCAGAGAACTGACTGTTTTCATAACTATGCTAATTCTTTTGAGGTGGGCTGATAAAGGTGCTGCAGAGGTTCGACCCTTTATCGTATCCTCTGACCCAGACGGCAAGGTAAGTGTCAACGTAATCGAGCCATGCGGAAAACGTTACAGGGTCAATGGCATGCCGGTACATTCTGGCGGTGACTACGGCACTGCCGGCGGCGTAATGCCTGCAGTCATCACAATCGGTGTCCGGTACGCAGCATGCCGCGTCTCTGTCCCACTGCAGATCTGTACGGTATTGCCGGAATGATCTGCCGAGCCCGACGTCGGTGGATGGGTTTTTGCGGGGATAGGAGCAGGAAAAAAGATCATGCAGACCAACATTTCCAGTATGGGCAACAATATTGTATGGAGAAAAAAGAACGTTTTCCGGGTACGCAAGCAGCAGTTCCGTCATAACCTCACGGGTCTTTTGCAGGGTTCCAGGAGTATGACGCAGATTTCCCTTATACCCGATTGGCGCGGAAAACATATTGAAGGTTATGCGCTGTCCGTTCTCGGCAAGGGTGCCGGTAACTTCTCGGGACTCATCGATGTTTCCCGGTGTATAGGTGTAGACGAAAACAGCCCGCGGGTCATCCTGATAGCTTTCCATCTGGCGGCGAAGCATGTCCGGGGCTTTTCGGATTCTGTGACTGGTTGCGTCGTTGCCCCAGACGGATATGTGGACCTGGTAGTCGATCTCTCGAGGAATCGGCTTGAGCCCGTTGGTGGCGATGGCGCCAAAGGGGATTATCCGGAAGCATATATCACACAGCTCTGGAACAAGAGAAGGTTCCGCACCGGCCAGGACAGCAAAGGTAATACCACGATCTTTTTCATTGCGGAACAGGTTTTCCCAGGATTCCTTGCTGGTGACTTCAGCGGCAAATTGTTTTTCGCCGGTAAAATAGTAGCATCCTTCACAGCGAATGTTGCACCGGTTCGTCATGTCATAGGTGGATTCGCGCAGGAAAAAATAGCGGCGCACTTTTTCCCAGCGCTCCTTAATGGCCGAATCGGCAAGGATTTGTGAAAAGGTATATTCCTGTTGCTGAGAAGACATTTATTCGGGATTGTTCTGTTTGTCGAGAATATACTGGGCGATGATCCGGACTGTTGTCAGCTTGGGATAATCGTCCTCATCAATGCGTATGCCGTATTCATCTCTCAGGACCAGGGCCACTGTAGCAAGGTCCATGGAGTCGACTCCAACCTCGTCAATCAGGTCAAGGTCAGCATCAAAGGTTTCTGGGGTGACATCTTCAATTTTCAGTTCATTGATGATGATTTCTGATATTCGAGCGATTGTCCGGTTAATATCGTTACTCATGAATTTACATTATGTTGAATTTGGGTAAAAAGCATTTTGCCGGAACAGACCGTGTCGTTCCCGCTGGTAATAGAAAACAGATAATGATCGTTCCTGTTGTCGAAGGTTACTTCTATATCCAGTTGTTCTCCCGGGGTAATAAGTTTTCTGAATTTGACACGGCGTACGCTGGATATCCTCCCGGCACGGGGAACCGATGCTCTTATGAAATCAGCGACCATTTTCAGTTGAGCAATACCGGGAAGTACCGGCTTGTCAGGGAAATGACCGGAAAACCACGGCGAATCAGCATGTACTTCAATCGATGTGGATATCGTTCTCATTTCAACCAGTCTTTGCCCATCCGCAAACGTTATTTCCAAAGAATTCTCCCTTTGTCCCGTTGCTGCAATAGTGTCGAAGAACAGAAGGAAGAACGAAAAACCATACCATTTGAGTGGATATTCTTCAACAGGTAAGCGGATATGAGAAACCGCTTTCACAGCAAAACCGCATGACGGTATGGCTCATGCAAAACAATAGTTGTGCGTAAACTTTGCGATTGTAACACCTTCATGATATTTTACAAGGAGAAATTACCCCGGCTGAACAACGATTTGAGCACTTAATGAGAAACACTATTGTTTTTCTATATGTGGTACAACAATACAAGCATTAGAGGTGTTTTTGTTGTACAAGATATCTTTTCAAAATATATGGTATCCGATCAGGTTTTTCGACTGGGAGGGATATCCGCTTGCCGAGATGTAACCGTTTCATGAGAGCATTATCCGTAGAAGAGAGGTTATGAAAAGGATTCCAGAACCTGAACTGATGAACGAAGTTGAGACTGTTGCCGCCTATGCCGGCAGCAGTCTGGACAATGGGCATTGGCTGTTTCTCCAGAATTTCCGCAAATACTTTCGCGGCTTTCAGCCCAAAGGTGCTATTCTTGATCTGGGATGCGGACCGGCCGCCATTACCCTGCGTCTAGCCGTGCTGTTTCCGCAGTGTGAGGTGCACGGCATTGATGGAGCACATTCCATGCTGGAGTTTGGTAAAAAGGCAATCCGTCGTGAGGGACTTGAGAATCGGGTTCGTCTCTTTCATGGTATTCTTCCCCACAAGATAAATCTTCCAAGAAAGCGGTACGAGGCAGTTGTTTCCAACAGTTTTCTTCATCATCTTGCCGACCCGCAGACATTATGGAATGCCGTGCTCTCATACAGTCTTCCCGGGGCGGCTGTACTGGTGGTCGACCTTTTGCGACCCAACAGCCCGGCTTCGGCTGAATTCATTGTTGACACCTATGTTCCCAATGCACCGCCATTGCTGCGTAAGGATATGCTGCTCTCTCTCCAGGCCGCCTACACCTTTGAGGAAGTGGAAGAACATCTGCAGCAGGCCGGCTTGTCAGAGCGTCTCACGCTGGCTATGGCATCTCCGTTCCAATTTGCGGCATATGGTTATGTCAATATAAATAACATATAATATCAATTATTTAATTGAAAACCTTTTCGGTTTAAAGTGGTGTTTGTAGTTGAAAAATACGGTCGGCGATGGTACTTCTTTCCTGAAATATTTTGAGATGAGTGACATATCCGTCACAACGGCCTCTGCGAGTGAAACTGCGAAAATGAAACTGAGTGTTGCGGCAAACTGGGACCTGGAGCTGCTTGAAGGTTTAGGAAAAATTCCTGAAGTGACATCTGTTTACGCCAAACTCCCATTTGATGTAGTAGGAGGCGGCAGGGCGGGGATGGTCATTCCTCAGGTGGACTGGGATTTCGCGGTTGACTATATCGCTGCGGCTCACCGGCATGGCCTGTCTTTCTGTTATTTGATCAATGCTCCCTGCCTCGGAAACCTGGAGCAGACCCGGGAGGGAAAAGGTGCCATTCTCACGTTTGTCGGTCAGCTGGCCGACGCCGGTGTCGACAGTGTTTCCATTGCCAATCTCGCGATACTGGGCATGGTTCGGCGCAACTTTCCCGGCCTGTCAATTCGCGGCAGTGTGTTGAGCTGGCCGACCAATCTTGCCAGGTTGAAGTACCAGGAGGAGCTTGGTGCAGATCCGCTGATTCTGCCATACAGCGAATTTAACCGCGATTTTGAAATGCTGGCTAGAATTCGTTCCGGCATCTCCTGCGGCATGCAGCTTTTTGCCAATGTATCCTGTATCTATAACTGCCACTATCTGGCGGAGCATGCCGGCAGTGTTGGGCATGCCTCTCAACTGGCGGCGCACACCTCCCAGGCGAATTTTTTTCTCGATGTCTATCTCTGGCAATGTACGCGGCGCCGCTTGCTCCATCCGGAGCTCCTCCTGATGAGCCGGTGGATTCGTCCAGAGGACCTTCATGTCTACGAAGCAATGGGGTATGATGAATTTAAAATTATCGATCGGTCAAGATCTACGCAATGGCTTTTGCGGGCAGCCGGGGCCTATGCGAAAAGGTCCTATGAAGGGAATCTGCTCGATATCATCTCCCTGGAGATGCTGGGTGACCCGAACGGTTTTCACCGTGATATCGATAATCAGGTGCGCGAGCGAATGCGCCACTACAATAGAGATGAGCGGCTTCTCACAACACGCATGCTTAAATTACGCAAACGGCTCCTCGATCTAGATATTACCATCGATAATACGGAACTGGCAGACTTTCTTGTAGGGTTTCAAAAAATACGCTGCGCTGAAAACTTTTGCGAAAACTGTCGCTACTGTCATCGTTTCGCTGAACGCGCTATCCGTTTCGATCGTGACGAAGCCTCGCGGCTCGCTGTTGATATTGAAGAACTTCTCAAGGATTCCATGATGTTCGGGGCATAAAGAATGCCCATTTAAAACGTGAATCCGAGAAGGAATTTTGTCGAGTTTAATGGAATGTTCGGGTCACTGCTGCCGGCATTGGAAACGTGGTGATATCTCGCTTCAACCAGAAAGGCGCGACCATTCTGCAGCGGGAAGTTCACGCCGGCACCGAACTGGTAATTGCCGTTCCAGTCCGCCCCCATGCCCTCTATATCGGCGTCGATATACAGAGGGCCTCCACCGGCAAAAACATATGGCTGCCCAAAAGACAGAGACGTGAAGGTGTAAGTGGCGAGAAAATTCAGGCCGATCATCGGCACTTCTTCACGATCAGTAAAGAAATGGAAGGGGAGTTCCACCATTAGAGAATGGTAGCCCCTGTACCAGGAAGCCCCGACTTCATCAATCAGAACACTGCTGCCGCGCAGGACCAGGTCGACCGTTTCCACTCGTGTTTCAGTCTCTCCCAGGCCGGGATGACTCGATCCGTATCCCGCCAGAACCGCAAACTCAGGTGGGCTGGGTGTACCTATTACCGCGCTATAGGCATGTATTGCTGAAACAGATGAGATGGCCGTAAAAGCAATAACTGAAAAAAGCTTCATTTTCTCTGTGCCTCGCTGAAAAAAAACATCACTTCATCTGTCGATCCGGTGGGAAGCTCATAATACGGGGTGATCCGTG
Organism: Desulfopila sp.; assembly: GCA_036350815.1. Taxonomy (GTDB): domain Bacteria; phylum Desulfobacterota; class Desulfobulbia; order Desulfobulbales; family Desulfocapsaceae; genus Desulfopila_A. Next base: position 2,456 of record JAZBNU010000519.1, on the reverse strand, counting down.
TCTCTTTCCCGAAAACCGTATTTTGGCAGATAGTACAGTATTGCCGGCCAGAAGAACAGGATGATGCAGATCCAGACATATTTGCCGGTTGGAGATGTGAACTTGCGATACAGTATATCACGAAGGACAACAAACATCAGGCCTATATTTATACAGAGCCCCAGCAGCCCCGCCGGCAGCATGATGTGCAGATCTCGTGTTTCCGGGATGAGCAGAAGTATTGTAATAAAGGCTGCGGCAAACAGGACGGCAAAGACGGAATATATTTTTTCTATAATAGACATTACTCTTCGAAATACGGTTCAAGGGAATCAAACAGTCCGGTTGAAAAGAGAAGTTTGCGGAATTTCTTCAGGTCTTCATGAAAAATCCGTGAATCATCATACACTTCAAAATGTTCGTTAAGGATGGCATAGATTTTCCCGGTTCCATGGCCGAGCTTATCGTTGTTCCTGAAAGACAATGCCTGCAGGTCGGCCAGCGTTTCCAGGGTCACTACATGTTTGGCGTTGCTTACCAGGCGGAAAGCCTTGCGGGCAGCGACGGTGCCCATGCTGACGACATCCTGATTAGAGGCGTTGCAGGATATGGTGTTGACGCTCATTGGTGCGGCAAGACCTCTGTTTTCTGCGGTGGAAGAAGTCGCCAGATACTGTGCCCCCATAAATCCCATGGTCAGGCCGACCTGGCCTGGGATAAGGTGTTCGGGCAGCCCTTCATTGAGGGTCTTGTCGAGCATCTTGTTGGTTCGTCGTTCGGAAAGATTACACAATGTTGAGATGGCGATACAAAGAGCGTCCATGGCGAAGCTGATGCTCTGCCCGTGAAAATTGCCGCCGTGGATGATCTTGTTTTTTTCCGGAATGATGATGGGGTTGTCGTTGGACGAATTCGCTTCTGTCTCGATGGTTTTTCGGACGTAATCGATTGTCTCCTTTACCGGCGCAAGAATCTGGGGGGTGCAGCGGATTGAATAGACATCCTGGACGTTGATATTGGTTTCGTAGACGGGTACATCCTCACTGTTCTGGCTCCGGATTCTGGCGTGCATCTCTTCGCGCAGAGTGATATTGCGGGTTCCCTTATAGAGTTTTTTAATGGTTTGTGCCGCGCTGATCTGTCCAGGGTGGGGTTTGACGAGGTGAAGATCTTCGTCAAAGGCATCATCTATTCCACCGAATATTTCCACCGCGAAAGCGGCGTTGACACAGGCAATGTTGTACAGTTTTTCCGCGCCGAAGAGGGTAAAGGCGGCTATGGCGGTCATTGCGGCGGTGCCGTTCATCAGGGCGAGCCCCTCCTTGTAGCTGAGCTTCAGAGGAGAAAGGCCGGTTCGGGCGAAGGCATCTTCTGCTTCCATCAGTTCTTTTTTCAAATAAACTTTCCCTTTACCGATCACGGCAAGAGACATATGTGCCAGATGAATAAGGTCTCCGGAGGCTCCGACGCTGCCGCATTCCGGAATGTATGGGGCAAAATCGAGATTAATCATGTCACGCATCAACTCAAGAAGCTCCAGGCGTACACCGGAGTAGCCTTTTGCCAGAGTATTCAGTCTGACCGCCAGAACTGCCTGGGCAATTGACGGCAGAATAGGCTCTCCCAGGCCGGCGGCGTGACTGATGATCAGATTGTTCTGCAGTGTTTCGATGTCACGGTCGTTAACAATTTTGTTGCACATCGGTCCATAGGAAGTGTTTACTCCATAGATGATCTTCTTCTCGCGCAGCGCTTTTTCGAGATACTCTCGACTGGCACGGCAGCGCTGCAGTGATTCCGGTGCCAGTTCCACATCCACCTCGCCGATCCCGATAGCAACAATATCTTTGTAGGTGAGGTCCTCACCGGTTAGTTGAATTACTGGTTTTTTAGACATAATCTGCGGTTATAATGTAAAGGTAAATCGATAATTGGGGGTGACCGTCATGTTGATGTAAAAAAGTACGGACCAATCAACTCAGACAGCATATTTGTAAAAATCGTTGAGAAATGTTTTCCTCCATCCCTCCATTTGCCGAACCATTTTGGTTTCGCAGGAATTGTTGAGGATTCTGACCAGCTGTTTCAGCTCTGTGGTGTTGCCTATGAGGGTGGGGTCGATACCTTGTACTTTGCTTTTGAGCTGGATGAACTCGATAAGCCTTTCCAGCAGGAGCATGCTTTTTTTATTGAGACGGCCCGAATCATCGGTTGCCGGTCGATTCTCCTCCGGGCACGAGAGGCCGGCCTGGACTCCGTTTATCAAAGTCACACCCCAACGGTCAATAGCACGAGAAGACAGGGAGGGTATTCCCTGAAGCTGATCTACCGAATCGGGCTGCTGTTTGCTGATGGCTATAAGAACGGAATCTTTAAGAACATGGCCGCGGGGACGGTTGAGTTTCCGAGCCTCCTGTTCCCGCCAGAAAGAAAGTTCCCGCAGGATAGCCAGACCGGTTCGGTCCAGACCTTTGGTT
>JAZBNU010000518.1:0-16419 GCA_036350815.1 Desulfopila sp. | reverse complement strand
TACTCTGCCCCCAGTAGTGTATGGAAACAGTTGAATCACGACAGTTTCCATAGTAGATAGTTATACTGTCCATCGTTTGGGCAGTGTGGTGAATGTCAACTGCCTGAATATGTCTGCAAAAACAAAGGCACATGGTTCCCGGTTGTAGTTGATAGCCGTAATGCTGCGGCTACTGGCCTGATCACCTGGTGAAAATGAATAGCAATAGTATGAGATGAAGAAACAATACACATTACATTTGGACCTTCCGTGTCAGGAAAGCTTTGAAATTATAGAAAAAAGTGGCAATGAAATAGACAACTGGAAAGCCATAGCTACCGATCACGAGAAAGGGTGCATAGAATGGCAGCAAAGCTTCTGGTCACTGGGCGGTTTTGTAAAAATAACGGCCGTATTGCAAGAGAAAGATAAGCAACATACCCTGGTAACCATATCAGTTTTCAGGCCAATTCAAATCTGGGATCCAGGAAGAATGTGTGAAAGAATCTTTAGGCGACTTGAGCGAAAAATTATTGAAAAAACGGAACATGCCATTGCCGAACTTCATCGCAGTGAGTTGGATGATCTCCCTGAGTGAAAATCAGTCAAACCGTGATTGAAAAACGGCTAACTCCTGCTGCAGATTGTGCAATTCTTGACGTAAAAGAGATACCCCTGGCAAGTGGGCCATTTGTTATTTGGGTCAGACATTATTTGATTCAGGTCTTCCTCACAAACTTAGGTTAGCTGTCCATGAGCCTTGAAACCAGATTACATTTCTCTGGCCCCTGACCGACCCCATTATTTAAAAATCTCAATGGGCGTTAATGGATGTGTTTTATCCAGAATTGGATGAAAGAGCGGTAAGAAGAAAGCTTCTCATCGAATATGCTGAGTAGCATCTTTGGAAAAAGCAAAATTGCTTGCAGGGACTGCTGATAAGGCGGCAGATTCCCGACTCCAGGAGTGAAACTCCTGTAAGTCGGGAATCGACTCAAACGGATGAGATTATCCCGGTGCGGAGATGATCTCCGTACTGAACTGGAGCGATCACTGTCCGGCAAATTCAGAGAGAGCCATCCTCAGTGGATCAGCCTGCGTGTTGGAGACAGTCTTTCGAATGATAATATCGGTCGGACTGACCTCTTTGCCGTAAAAGGCAGCATTTAGTTTATCGCGGGTCTTTATCACTGCGCCATCGAGGGATGCCCCGACAAATGCACCCTTCGATATCGAGTATGAATAGACATCGGCGGTTTTCGCTGCCATGCCGGCACCAACCGGACCGACGGCAACACTTGTATCGGCACCGAGTTTGAAAGAGCTTGTAAGCAACTTCTCCATACCCCGTTCGGTCATGATCATCAACATGATCTCAGAGCTTTCACCGCCGATCTGCAATCCCACAGAGAGGGCGGCCAAGGTGTAGAAAGCGGGGTAGCCCCACTCGCCGGTTTCACTGTTGCGGGCGAGAAGAACTCCGGACCCTCCCGAGCCACCGACAAGAAACGCCCCTTTGATACTCTGCGGTATAATCAGTATCGCCTTGGCATCTTTGGCTGTTTTCTTGAAAAAAGCACTATTCTGATCACCTGTGAAGCTCGCGATGGTTAACGTTGCTTTATTGACAAGCAGCAGTGAATCGGCTTCTGATGCCTGTAGAGAGGGCACAAGCAGAAACATCGACAGAACTGTAAAGACAACACCTCGTTTAAAGGTTCTCATGGTTTATTCCTCCGTGTTATTTTTCACTTTTCGCCTTGCCGGCGGTTTGTACAGCAAAGAGACAGCGGTCAATCATCTGGTTTCATTGCGTCATGGTGGTTTCTATAAAAGACACTGGGGCGGTATTCAGCCAGTCTTCAGCAAAAAAAGCTCGATCTCGCTTTCCAGATCCAACAGAATCTGCTCATATTCATCCCTGCGTATTGGAGCCTCATTCTCCAAGGAATTATTCCAGTAGTTCAATACCTCGCTGCACTGCAGATAATCGTCGCATATTGATTTAAACGATTCGTTTGTTTTAGAGAGTCCTCTTAACTCATCTCTCCGATTTGGATATTTTTTAAAAATATGAAAAAGGCTTGGATGCACTATGCTCATAGTCACTCTGATACATATCACCCCAGAGGTGTATACCGGTTTATGCATCGGTAAGGTTCACGGTTACCTTGATGCCGTTTTGGTCTCTGCGGATATTCCCGTCAAGCAGGAAGCGCGCACCACTGTCGGTAATCCGCCGTCCCTGACCGTTGCCCCAGGGTACATCAATACGCTGATGTCCATATAGCGGGTGATTTCCTGAACAAGTTCGGTCTGCAGCCCTACCGACAATAATTCCAGATCAGGGTCGCCTGAGAAATTGCCGAACGGCATCACCAGAACGACAGGCCAACTGTTTTCCTCTGGCGCCTCCCTGCTGGTGGGGGATGTTTCTTGTTGTAATAATTCAATATTCAATTGAAAAGTTGGAACATATGACCCCTTGGGTATGTCTATGCGCACTGGATCATGCATCCCATACACCAGGTAATAGTGTTCCAGGGCCCGACGCAATTTATTGGCGTGGATACTGACGATGGGGTCGGAGGCTTGATTGAAGTCATCCCGCCGGCCGAACACCTCGGTGGCAATGGTATAGCCTTTGAGGTCGTCGGCTCTTTCGCTGAGAACTTTTTCTACTACATATGTAAGAAAGGCACGTTGAGCCTCAGTAGCCCTGAATTCCTGATTAGCCAGTATCCGATGCAGCTGCTCATTCACCTGGCGTGGGGTGGGGGGAGCTTCACCTTCGGAATGACTTTCAAACAACTTTTTTTTGACTATTCCCATTCTTGTGTCAGGTTGCTTTGTGCGCAGAATCCAGAAACAATGGAGAACTATACGAGGCTTGTGATATGGCAATCTTGCAGTTTATACTGTTTTTTTACACAAAAAAAACTATAAAATCAAATTCTTTCTAGATACGTAGTTCGGTCTGCGTGCAACCAATTTAAAAGGTTGTCGAGCGATTAAGAAACAGCTATGGGGGTGTTCTCATGCGGCATTGATACTGCTCTGAATAAGGCGTGGAATGATAGCTGTTATTGCGACCAGGCTTTTGGTCCGGGTAGGTGGAAACTATTTCGGGGCTCAATTTTGGTCATCAGGGACAAAAAATATTTGTATCGATACAGTATGAGATGCTATTGTTGGTTGACTTCTGTATATGTCAGATTTCCTGACATAGAAAAATCTGGCTCCCCATATTGAGGAAAAACAAATGAAAAATATTCTTCTTTCATTTATCATCGTAGTGTTTTTGGTCGGTTGCAGCTCTGTAAAAGTCAGTCACCAGGGAAATATTCCCGCAGAAAATCAGTTGGTCAAGGCAACCTACAGTTGGCTGGAGGACAATGTTCCCAGTAATGATATCCGGGTAAACAATTCGTCTATTGATGCCATGGTCCGCCAATCGGTTGAGAAGCAATTGAGGGTCAAGGGGTATGAAAAAACTGATGGCGGCGAAGCCGAGTACCTGCTTGCATGGTTCGGCACCATCGATGAAGAGGTCAAGGAGATCTCTCTTTCTTCGTTTTACAAACGGGGCGGATACGTTGGCCTGCTCGGCACGATGCCCGAGAATGTGGAAGGGGGTAAAGTGAAGAAAACCTTCGCCCGGGGAACGCTGATTCTTGATGTTCTTGACCGTGAGGATAAAAACGTTCTCTGGCGCGGCAGTGCGACCAATACACTGCACGAAAAAATGAGCAGGAAGCAGACATCTGAGTATATAGATCTTTCAGTTGCCAAAATACTTGAGGAACTGCCCTGAGAATACTTTCCCTATTTAGAAGGGATGACCGAACATGACCCAGGTGGTTGTTTCTTCGTCGGAGACAGCTATATCGAGCCGCAGCACGGCGCCTGCCGCCAGTGCACGGATGCCCAGGCCGCCGTCCACCTTCCAGTCGGTGAGCAGCTCGCTGTCGTAGTCGCCGGCAACCCTGCCTCCCTCGACAAAGCCGACGAGCTGGAACCAGTCGAGTTTGAGCCAGCGCAGCCAGGAGACTCCGCGTGCCGGGTTCCATCTCAGCGTGTGACGGTATTCCGCTGTTGTATAGATTACCGATCTGTCATTGAAGCGGTTGTTAGGGTAGCCGCGCATTCTATAAAACCCGCCCAGGTTGGCGCCTTCGAAGAAGGGTGGGTTGTTTCGGATAATGGTGTCGCCGTCACCGTTGACTGTTTCCTCCCACGAAGGCGAAGTTCCTGTCCAGAAGTTTAAAGCGAGCACACGCTGAAGGGCATTTTGGGAACTGCCGAGATCAAAATATTTGCTGGCCTCGAATTCTAAAAAAGACCAGTCTCCAATACCATCGGAATCATCGCTGAAATCCCTTTTGAACGCGATATGCTGTGAGCTTCCTCTCGAAGGGTTTACGGGAAAGTCGGTATTGTCATAGAGATACCCGACCCGAAAGGGAAATGTGTCGCCGTCATAGACAACACCGGCGAGGTTGTAGCTCTGGTAGCGGCTGCTCTGCCCCAGCAGGAAAACAGAAATACCTGATGTTAAGGGATTCCAGTTGTCTCCGCCGGTGGCTCCGGATTGCAATATGCCGTTTTTAAGGCGGTATTCGGCCATGCTCTCATCTTTCATGCTGCCTATTGGCAGTACATACTCCAGGTCGAACTCGAACCAGACATCATTGCCCTCGTCCTCAACGAAGCTGTCTTTAGCGGAGTCGTTGGTTCCGGCAGGCGGGGGAATGGCGTCCGAAGGCCTTCGTGGTGCTTCTGTATAAGCCCGCTGCCTCGGATATTTCCCCAGGGAACCAAGAAAGGAAAAATAGAATCTCTCAGTCCAGGGCGGGCGATAGTCCCACAAGCCTGCAATAAGTCCTCTGGCATCGTCACTGCTGCCGAAAACAGTTCCGGCTACAACCATCTGCTGCTGGCCATAGCCCTTGGCCATTCCACCAAGTCCGAAAACTGTGCCCATGGAATCGGTTTGAAATGCATAGGGCAGGAACAGCGTTTCTTTACCAGCATACCTGCTTTCTTCCCGGATAATTGAAAATTTTGCAGAGGCGTCAGGGCGGGAGAGGCAAGATTCGGTCAGAACAAAAATAACTGTCAGGAAGACAAGGGCGGTGGCTACGGTTTTTTGTTTCTGTAGTTTCATTGTAACTCGCTCCGCGTCAAAAAAATGTGGCGTTTAAATGCTGCCTCTGGTTGCAATGCAGGTGCAATTGTATGTTATTTTTCAGTGTCAGGGGGAGAAACTATTCGGTTTTCATGCTTTTTGCCACAAGAAAATATTGACTTCCATTCCGGGGCCAAATCTCTTATCCAACCGTGCCCGGAGATTATCATTCTGTCGGATGTCTGTGTCAGGACGCAAGTTGGAGCTTCGCTTTAAAATTGTCAGGTGGAACACCGTTGGCAGTGTTATCCTATTTTTCAGGGAAAGATTTCGGTTTTTTGATTATACTTTCTGATAAATTGTAATCTGATTATCTCTGAGGTTCAGCAAATCATCGCGAACCGGGGCTGCTCTTGCCGCTGGTCGTTGTGAACCCATCCGGGAGGGCTTGACAGCATCCGTCCTGGCTGCTGGAGGTCCGAGGAAAAACACCTCCGGCCCACTTGTCTGGGCTAAGCTGAAAAGCAGGGTGGTAAGATATTGTAATGTTGGGTGAATCTTAGAGGGACACCCTGACAGGAAGAACACCACCGGCTCATGGTAACTGAACAGGTTGTATTTAATAGAGATACGACTATACTGGTTTTTGTATAACGTGCTCCTAGAAAAGATATACAAGGAGAAGACAGAATGAAAACTGTAAAAAACCTTAAGATCGCCATATCAACCGGCATGATGTTGCTGGCAGTTATGTTTTTTTCGTCAACAGGCCTCGCTGCCGGGCAGGAAAATGATGACGCTGCAAACCTCCAGAGCCCTATGCTTGTCGAAGAGTGGCAGGGTGATTTTGAAGGTATGGTCAAGCGTAGGAGAATTCGGGTGCTGGTTGTGCCCAGTAAGACCTATTTTTTCATCGACAGGGGTGTTCAGCGCGGGATTACCCATGATATCATGAGGGAGTTTGAAACGTTCATCAATGAAGAGCTGAAAACAAAAATCCTCAAGGTGAGCGTGGTGTTCATTCCCGTAAGGCGCGATCAGTTGATCGATAAACTGGTCGAAGGATATGGTGACATAGCTGCCGCCAATCTGACAATCACTCCCCAACGTTTGAAGAGCGTTGATTTTTCCGATCCATTTGCGAAGGACATAAAAGAAGTTGTCGTCACACGGGCGGATGTGGCACCGATGAAAAGCTATGATGAGCTTGAGGGGCGAGAGGTTTATGTTCGTCAATCGAGCAGTTACTATGAAAGCCTTCTGCAAATAAACAGCCTGTTCAAAAAGACCGGCAGAAAGCCCATAGAACTTGTGAAGGCGGATGAGGCCCTTGAGGATGAGGATCTTCTGGAAATGCTCCATGCCGGACTTATCTCGACGGTTGTCATGGATTCCCACAAGGCAGAGTTCTGGGCGAAAATTTTCGACAATATCCGGGTGCATTCCGATGCCTATGTCCGCTTCGATGGAGAAATAGCCTGGGCCTTTCGTCAGAATAGCCCGCAACTGAAGAAGGTTGTCAATGAGTTTGTGGAAAAGCACAAAAAAGGAACTCTCATCGGCAACATGCTCCTGAATCGCTATTTTAAGAATCTTGATTATGTGAAAAATTCCGTCAGTGAAGGGGAAATGAAAAAGTTTCAGGCAATGGTGGAACTTTTCAAGACATATGCGGGCCAGTACGGTTTCGACTACCTGTTACTTGGTGCCCAGGCATATCAGGAATCAGGCCTCGATCAGAGTAAAAAAAGCCCGGTGGGGGCCATCGGTGTGATGCAGGTGCTGCCGTCGACGGCCAAGGACCCGAATGTCGGTATCCCCGATATACATGTCCTGGAGAAAAATATTCATGCGGGGGTGAAATATCTTCGTTTTATTTCCGATCGCTATTTCAGTGACGGTACCATTGATCCGCTGAACAGGGTGCTGTTTTCCTTTGCTTCCTACAATGCCGGACCGGCCAAAATCCAGAAAGTTCGGGAGAGAGCGAAAAAAATGGGCCTCGATCACAACATCTGGTTCCAGAATGTCGAGATAGCGGCGGCAGAGATCATCGGCCGGGAAACCGTCCAATATGTCAGCAATATCTACAAGTATTACATAGCCTATACCATGGCTGTGGAGCAGATGGAGGTGCGACGCAGCAAAAAAGAACAAGCAGGAGGGTGATGGTGCGATTGTCGCCAATACTCTTGTTTTCAGGGAATTCTTTGATCTCAGGGAGAGCTGCAGCCGGCAACACTTACCTGATCTCTATTGTCGGGACCGATTGACATTGTGCAGACATCCCTGCCATTTCGGGGCAGTCCCGAAGAGACGAGTCTTCGGACGGGAACATGTACGGGGCTGGTAATGAAGCTCACAGCCGTGCCGATAATGCCTTCGCCCGACAGACCAATATTCAAATTCTCAAATTTCCCTCGTATTCGCAGAGGTGTCGCCAGACTGAAAAATTCGGCCTTCTTGGCCTTCGGGCGGACATACAGGTTTACTTCCCGATTTTTGAAATCCACACTTCCCTTGCCGCAGATTCTGATTTTGCTGGTATCTATAAAGAAAACCTGCGGAGCAAGAACTCCCTCCTCGACTTTCCAGCGCCCCACTGCGCAGTTGATCATGGAGGTGTCCCTGCTGATTTTTGAGAGTATTACTGTCACCAGATTCATGGCCCAGAGATCGATAAGACCCGTCTCGATGTTTTCCAGTTGGCCGGAGAAGTCGAAATAACCGGTACCGTTGGTGAAGATCTGATCGAGGTTCGAAGCGGTTGTGGACAGGTCGATATCGAGGTTGACCAATCCACCCATTTTTGATTCCGGGTTCCTCTGGCGAGCGATGATGCCGATGTCGAAATTGTGCATGAATGCACGGAATGAAGCATCTGTTGCTGGTGTCCCGGGTTTAATGGACACTGCCAGGTGAAGAGAACCTCCAGGGATGTTCAACTCAAGGGGATCCAATGTCAGGCGGCGGTCCTGTAAACTCATCTTCAGCAATCCGCTGCCTAGGGAGTCACTGCCGGACTGCACCTGTTGAATCTGTATGGTAAGGGTCGCATCAAGTTTTGCCAGTACCTCAGGATCTGTTACCGCCCTCACGTTTCTTGACTCTTCGGCTCCCGGCTGAGGGTTCTCCAAGGGACTTCCATTGTTGTGGACATCATCCCCAGTTGCCGGGGAGTGTTGTGAATGTATCTTTTTTTCCGGCTCATTTCTCCACTGCCATTCTTCGAGGAGAAAATCATCGATCTGGATGAGCGGGGAGGAAAAGGATATATCGGAAATGTATTTATCGTTCTCTCTCACAAAAAAGGCTGTGCCTCTCAACTCGCTTCTGCCGGTGGCCACCAGGAGGTTCTGCAGTTCAAGGCGATCCTTCTTGAATATCATGAGTGCGTTTGCGGTATACTCTTTCAAGGGCGGCAGGTTGAGGAGCAGCAGATTGTTCAGGCTGCTCAGGTTGGCACCTGAAACACCGGCCTCGAGTGAAAAAGACTGATTGAGGTGGGCAAGGTCAACCTCTCCGCTGAAGGTGAAGAGCGTTTCGGCGAGTTTCACCTCGATCCCCATCCATGACCTGTTCGATGATAAGAACTCTTGAAGCGAGCTGATAGAGAGGGAAAGGTCGATGGCGTGATCGAGAAGGCTGCCGTTGATGTCAAGAAGTAAGGGGGCACCGGGCAGCATCTCCCCTCGGCAGCGATGCAGGGTGAAGATCTGTGGCTCTGCTTCGGGGACGGTAAAATACCTGAGTCTGCTCTCGCTCACATCAAGATCCTTGACGACAATGCTGTCGGATGCCAGCCTGCGCTCTGCAGCCTCTTCCTTCGCTGTCGCTGGTGCAGTCTGTTCCTCTCCGGTTCTGCCTGGATACCTGCTGACGGCGACCCAGTTTCCGGTGCCTTCGCTGTCTTTCTCCAGGGTGATTTCCAGCTTGTCGATGCGGAGGTGTTCTATATGGATTTTCCCCAGGAAAAGTTGGAGCAGATCGATTTGTATTGCTGCTGTTTCCAATGAGAGGAAATATTGGTGTTGAAAGCTCCGGTGGTTGCCGATTTTTAATCCTTCCACCATGAAAGTGGGCTGCAGCGAAGTTTTGAGAGCGATCGATTTCTCGATGACAACCGGCCTTCCCACCGCCTTGCCCGCAAGTCGTTCAATGGGGGCCTTAATGGCGGTGAGGTCTATGCGGACTTGTAAAACTGCGGCACCGCCAAGGGCGACAAGCACTGCAAGAAAAAAAGTGCAGAGTATTTTAGAGAACCAGCGCAGGAGTTTTTTCATCGATTACTCTCTATTTTTTATAGTCCAATAGAGCTGCTGAAAGCACCGAGACATTCTCAGTTGTTCGAACAATCTTACTGTCGATATACCACATGAAAGCTCCACTTGTCAGCGTTCAAAACTTCATGCCCATGCTTTCATGCCGGAAAAACGGTCATTCCAAAGATCTGGGAGGTCTCGTTATTCTGCCTCTGCAATGCTGAAATTGCACGTTTTTCAACCTGTTATTGTTAACCTGAAGAAAGCCGGAGCAGTGCGAAAGTGGTCAAGTTTTTTCACCGCCTCAAGAAAACGGTTTTCTCTCCTTTGCCCAACCGTCAATATGTCTTCCCCGTCTCTGAGATTCTGTGTAGATTATCGTCCGTCATCCGAGCTTCATCGTGCTCATGTGCTAAATATGTTCGAAAAAGAAGAACTGATGGGTCACTCTTTCATACGTGGGATAACGAAGTGGTGCAGCAACTCTGCATTCAGTGTCTGGAATGATGAACGGATAAAACCGGGCGATGGCAAAAGATTTGAAAATCTCAACGACCGTTGCTGGATGCTTTTGTCCGGGATAGACGGCGATGGCGGTGAGAAGTCTGCCTTTTCCTGAAATTTGCTGTGAGATACTTTGGGCAACGCAAAATTTCTTGAAAAGACAGATGGGAAAAGATAGGCTGTTTGAGGTTTAGTGGCAGATAAAAACCTCATGGAAAAGTTAGAAAAAATTGTCAAAGTGATGTTCTATCATCAGCCAAGGAACGGACCATCGTTGAAATCTCTGTTAACCGCCGTTGTGGCGGTTACACTCATCAACCTTCTCTCATGCGCAGATAATACCACCCATACCCTAGGTGATACTGTTCTAGAGAAGAGGACACGGACCGGCAAGACGATCATCATAGCTGAAAGCCATCCTTTAGGACGCAGTCTCAGCACCATTGAGGTTCGCACACAAGGCTTTGAGCACGATTTTCACTCAGTTTACGAGGACATGGATCCCGTCTCGAAGGTATTTGTGGTCGATCTCGATGATAACGGCTTTGATGAAGTTTACATCATCTCGACATCTGCTGATTCAGGATCTTATGGAACAGTTTTGGGTTTTTCCTCGAACAGAGACAAAAGCCTTTCCATGATCCATTTCCCGAAAATACGTCCAGGGGACAAGACATTCGAAGGGTATATGGGGCACGACACTTTCGATGTTCTGAGGAATAAAATCGTCAGGATTTTTCCTGTTTACAATTACGGTGACGCCAATGAAAACCCGACTGGTGGGAAAAAGATACTGGAGTATGGACTTTATCCGGGAGAGGCCGTCTGGGAGCTGAAGATAGAACGGCAGGAAAAACTGGAACAAAGGCTAGCGGCTCCCGTTGTCACAGTGCCGGCCAATTGACGGGAAGGAAAGGGGGGGCAATCTGAAAGACATCTGGTATACTTTAAGGCAGAGGCCCATTAAACGGATCAGCTGCTCATTCCACCGCCATATGAAAACCTCTATATGAAAATACTCAAAGCCGCCGGCTGTTTCCTTCTCATCGTTTTTCTGCTGGCCTGTGCCGGCTGCGGGCAAAAGCGGGTCTATCTCATGCCCGCCCCCGTCGCCATCCAGCCCGACTCCAACTTTTTTAAACCGACGGAAAGTGACAACACAGGCAACCGTCTGCTCACCCTCTACGCCACTAACCGTATACCCTTCAATATGACGGAAACAACCCAGAGCTATTCGATTTTTCCCTCCGATGATCTGCGCATGGGCTACTGCATCCATTCCGTGGGTGATGAGGATATGAGCTGGATGGAGCTCTATGAAATGTCACTTCGAAAGACCCGGCAGAAGGATCTGCGCATCAACCTGGAGTTTAACCGGGAGATTGTTCAATTCGATGAAGAGCAGGATATAAAGGAACTGCTTCCCGGCCAGAAGGAGTTTTTCAAGACCATCAACGCCATCCTGGAAAGAAAGGCGGACAAAGATATAACCGTCTACGTGCACGGTGCAAACAGCAACTTCTATAGGGCAACCGCTCAGGGTGCTCAGTATTTCCACTTCACAGGACACAATTCCATCGTCATCAATTTTTCCTGGCCCTCTGCGGAGAATATCTTCAAATACAAGGTGGATGTTCTTCATGCCAGGAAAACCGTCCCGGCTTTCGCCAGGCTCATTGAAATCCTCGCGCTCCATACCCACGCTAAAAATATCGATATCATTGCCTACAGTGCAGGCGCCCAGGTGGCCGCCCCGGCTCTTCTGCTGCTGAGGGATCAACAGCTGGTAGCGGAACCTGAGGAAATTCGAGAAAGGCTGCGAATTGGTGAAGTCTATTTCGCCGCCCCCGATATCGACATGGAGTCTTTTGCCTTCCGATATCACCGTTTCAAGGATATTGTTAAACGCACCACCATCAGTATCAATGTAAATGATTCAACACTGCGCTACTCATCACTTGCCTCCGGCAAAGCGAGGCTGGGACGACCGCTCGGGGGTGAGATAAGCATTGCCGAAGAGACCATTTTCAGTAATGCGAGTGCAACTGAATCTCTCAATATTATCGACATTCAGGGCTCCACTGCCCTGGAGGCGGGCAAGTCCCACTCCTTCTGGTATTCCCATCCATGGGTGAGTACGGATCTGCTTATGCTTATGCTCTTCAATCTGCCCCCGGATCAGCGCGGCTTGACCAGGCACACTGTCGAGAATGATCTTGTTATTTATCGCTTTCCGGAAAATTACGAGGAAAAGATTGAAGAACAGATAAAAATGATGGAGGCACAGGCGTACCTTAAGAGCCGATGAAAAAGGCTGACTCGCCGTAATCTCAGGTGCCCCCCATGAATTTCTTAACACCCAAAGCTGTTTGAGACAAATATAATTAGAAAGGCAGAGCTGGGCCTTCTCAAGCCATGAAATATCGGGACTAGTGATTATCGAACTTCCCATGGCGCAAAAAGAAAATCGTCTGATCTATGACATCCTCCTGAGACATGATGAAGGTATGATTGTGGGGCAGTACCAGAAAATCTGTCATCCCCTCCACCTTGGCGCGTTCCACGGACACCTTGCCGTCATTCTGCCCGGGGATCATATCGGCAAACCAGCCATCGTAGAACGCCGGGGAATTGCCGGTAATGATGCCAAGGGGGAAATTGACCGGACCGAGTTGCAGAACCATACTGTCTTCTCCTGTTCCCAGCTGTCCGCCCGCAGGGCCGTTGTACCATTGAAAAGAGCTCCAGTCGCCAATGGTATCTACCACCTCACTGCCCTTGTTTGGCGGGCTGAGCATCACCACTCTTCCAAGTTCATCTATGTTGTGTAGCAAGAGATAATATCGCACCAGAATCCCACCCATGGAGTGCGTGACAAAATGCAAAGTATCGGCCTGCTGCTCACGGCAACTGATAACCCCCTGTGAAACAGCCTCTTCCGATAGATCCTCGATTTTCTTTTCAGTGGAGGGATAGTCGATATTTACAGTAACAAAACCTGCCTGTTGAAGCTCTCTTGCCATTGTATCCATTGATCCTGAAGTACGCGCCAGACCATGCAGAAGAATAACGCACTCTTTCGGCTGATTTTCCGCCAAGACGTATGATTCTGACATAACCGGGGAAAGAAGAACTATAGACAGCATGAGCAGAACACTAAAGAACGGCATCATTGCCCTCCTGTTTCAAGCGGGTTTGCCACCCCGGAAAGTGGTACAATCCAGTCCAGGGTGCGCTCTTCAAGATAGCTGTAAAACGGATTGTAACGGAGTCGGATGAGATCCCCGGGGGCTGCCAGCAAAACCCCTCTCTCTCCCTTAACCTCCAGCGCTCCGAGACTGAAGCCTTCCGAAGAGGTTGATTTTCGTGTGCCGTACACTGGGTCTTCACTGCTGAAAGGCAATGCCAAGTGGGAGAGGGAAAAAACCCCTTGAGGCCAGCGAAGCTGCAGGGGCGTCGAGATAATTTCACTTTCCATGGCACGTTTCCGCCGCTCTTCAAGCCAGTGCCGCTCACTCTCCCTGTTGGAGAGTAAGGTCAGGGTAAACGGCTGCTTCTCTGCAAAGAGTTTGTCAACTCTCTCGTAAGGATCATCGCGGAGAAGCGCGAGGTCGGCCGCCAGACGGTTGAGATCGAACAGTACCAGTTCATGGCTGCCGGTCGCCAGATGATTCAACAGCCTGTCTACCAGTGCTTTCGGCGGAATGGTATCATCGACAACCGACTGAAAGGCAAGGACGGCAGGAAAACCCTCTATGCCGTTGTCTGAATCCAGTTTCTTGACAAGGGCTGCCACCCTGGCGGTCAACCGGCGAATCTGCGCCCCGGCATTGACGGCAAAGGAGTTATATTTATATGGGTCATATTCAGGATCAATGGAGAGCCAGGCGAGCTTCTCCAAACCTGGCAGGTGAGCAAGCTTCATGTTCCAATCTGCAAGAAATGCCAGGGGGGAGACGGCAACCGCTGGCGACAGCAACACCATACCGACAGGCTCCGGCAGGGCCTCACCCGCCATTCGTGAAAGCGCATACTCCAGTGCCAGAGCCGCGCCATTGGAGTAGCCCACAAGGTACAGCGGTGTTTTCCCGCCACCCTTTTTATGCAGATATTTGGCTGCCAGGCGGACGGCAGCGGTGAAGTCCTGCCACCTGACCTCGGTAAGGGCCGCCGGGATGGTTCCGTGGCCAGGCAGTCGCAGACCCAGCACCCAGGCGCCGCGGCTATGGAGAGACTCGGCAAGTGTCCGCATGCTGTAAGGTGAATCGGACAGGCCGTGGAGCATCAGCACCATGGCTTTTGGCTCCTTCTTCTCCATTTCAAATGTTTTATTCCAGTTCAGTTGCTCTCGATGCCGGTCGCTCCAGCTTCCCGCTGCATATCTGTTCAGCCTATCCCGTCGATAATCGGAGGCATCAGCGTAGATCACCCTTTCAAGCTCGTCGAAAAGCCGTTCTTCCAATCTGCGATATTTTTCAAAGTCGAATGACTGTTCGAGCATATCGTCCTTAAACTCGGCCTGCAATACTGTCGTATGCCATTTTTCAAGGTCTGGCCTGTTGTTCATATGGTGAACATACACTCCTCCAAGGCCCAGAAATACAACCAACAGAGCACAGAAACCGGCCAGTATGCATATTTTTAGATAGTACATTGCCTCAAAATAGTATAGAAAAAGAGAAGAAACTCGTCAGGTGGCCACCAACGGCCGGCGAGCTGTCTTCCAGTCGATATCCGATTTCATCATACAATGTTGTGTGATAGTAGTTGATGTTCCACAGAAAAACAAGGTTATACGCAGCATATCTGATCTCTTCGTTGCTTTATGATGTTGATTTTCTAGCAGTTTTTTTCGGCATAGACAAAGCCGGTAGGCAGAAAAAGAATACTATCCCTGCTGATCAATTGGTTGCGATTTGAGAACAGTACAAAGGGAAGGCCGGCAGATTATCTTCCAACCGTTCATTCAATGAGGCGGAAGGTGACGATGGGCTGATGTCACCCGTCTGGCATTTAGAAACGGCAGCTGCACGAAAAAAGTGGCAGTAGTTCAAGATTACCCGAAATGTTATTTGCGTTTCTTTTCTAAAAGAGCTGTTTTGTGTTGATTGATATAGAATCCTGTTCTTAGGGTCCTGAATGCAAAAAGGAGGAGAAAACCATGCGAGCAATTACCTTGATTTTTACAGTTGCTGTCTGCCTAATACTCTCAGCGTGCGGAGGAAAATCAGCAAAAGAGAAGATGATGGAAGAAGAAATGAAAACAAAAAGTGAAGTCCGTATGAAACTTCTTAAACAGTACAATTCATGTATATCCGAAGCAAAAGGAAACGCTGATCAGATAAAAGAGTGCGAAAGTCTGCTGCAGGCAGCCGACAAGGTCAAATAAAATTTCCAGAGGTTCCCAATGAAAGAAACGGCATTTTCAGCATACCACGGTGCAGAGACATTTGGCCTGCTGCTTGTTAGTCTGCTTGTATTCCTCTCGGGGTGTGGTTTCAAAGATATTCACGAGCAGACATCTCTCATGGACAATACCGGTATCCTCAAAGGAACCATTCGCAATGAAAGCCCTCAGGATGGGCCGATACACGTTCTCAGATTCCGCAACGAGGAGGGGCTGTTCGTTCTGGAGCGAAAGGTCACCGCTGCCAAGGACGGGAGTTACGAGTTTAACGTGACTCGAGGGAAATATTCCATATTTGCTTTCATCGACATAAGTGGTGATGGCAAATATCAACCTGAAGAGTACGGAAATTATATCGGTACACCAGCATCTATAGAAGTACAGGATAATGAAGTTCTGTACGTTCAGCCTATTGTCATAACCGGTTTGGTACCCAAGCCGGAAAAAGAGATAACTCTCATAGACAAGAGCTTAGCCGTATGGGAAAATATTGGCCAGATAGTTACGCTAGATGACCCCCGGTTTACGTCGGAAATGTACTCGGCAGGACTCTGGAGACCTCTCGATTTCCTGGAGAAGGCGGAGGGGGGGCTGTTCTTCCTGGAAGAGTATGACAAGAACAAAACTCCGGTTCTCTTTATTCATGGTGTTCTCAACGGACCGACACTTTGGCAAAAGGTGCTTGCAGACCTCGACAGGAAACACTTTCAACCGTGGCTCTTTTATTACCCATCTGGGCTGCGGTTGGATATGATATCCGATTATCTCACGCAAGCAGTCTCGCAGCTTCAGGAGGAATATGATTTTCCGAAATATTATGTTGTTGCGCACAGTATGGGTGGATTGGTTGCCCGGTCGTTTGTGAAAAAATATGTCGAAAAATCGACCCGGAACTCGAGTATCCTGCAGTTGCTTGTGACGGTAAATAGTCCGATGGACGGTATGTCGGCTGCCGCACAGGGTCTCCAGCACTCGCCTATTATTGTTCCTTCATGGCGTGATGTGGCAACGGATAGTGAGTTTCTCAGGGAACTTTATGCATGGAAATGGCCAAAGGAAATCCAGTACCATCTTGTTGTCTCCTATATTGACAACAAAAGTCATGATGGCGTTGTTCCCTTGCAGAGTCAGGCGACTCT